>JAQGPK010000192.1 GCA_028293095.1 Chlamydiia bacterium
ACAGAGACTCAGCACGACCTTTACAGGGTGGGGAAGTACGCGAGCACCGAAAAATGGTGCCATAGCAATAACTGGAACAAGCCTTCCAATGGTGATGAATATCAGGGATAGAAGTGTCACCGGAGATGTGCTTGCGAGCTTGCTACGGGTAAAGAGATCGACGTAATCCATGTTTTAGGGGTACCCTAAGCCTCCTTAATCCTTAAAAAAAGCAAGCAAGTAATTTATACCAATTCCAATCTTTGTTTATACCGCTTTTGTTCTTTCGCGAAAAGGAGGAAAAAAGGTACGTTTACTTTGGCGTAGTTTGAGCAATATTGGTTATTGACTTCTCGGTATGAAGAGAGGTCAGTATTGCTTCACGACGCATGTTATAGTAGGTGGCAAGTTCTGGGAATTTGATGCTTAGCCAATCATGAAGAGGCTGCAGGCGCTTTCTAAATTCATAATCCATCTGTTTACATACATCAAGATCTGTATGTTTTGAGATGTGACCGGTATCAATGTAGATTGCTCTATCTTTGACAAAGCCAATATTATTATTACGAATGAGGGCGTGGTCGGTATCGACAATCCCTTTTTTTGCAAGTGTGAGAAGGAGTGCAAAAATTTGGTCAATACGCACTTTGGCCTCTTCTACTTTTCCTTGATTCATGAGCGTTGTCAGTGTTGGGAGGACATACTGCGCTTTTTTCTGGATGATAAAGCTGACCTCATCTGGCAGTACTTTAAAGGACTGGCCCGCTGCATCACAGATACGAATTCCGCGAAGAAGATTATTGGTTTTATTGAGGTGGACGAACAAGAAACCTGCCTCATTTGGAATTTCTTCAAAAACAAGTTTTGAACTTGAAAAAATCTCTTCACGATTATTTTTCATGGATTCTGTTTTTTGATGAAAACTGCGGCTGAAGCAAAATGAAAAAGGATGCTTTACGAAAGGACGATCTCTTAGGCGTTGCTGCTGGAAAAATTTAATGACATACTCCCCGTCTTGGCTCTCGAACGCATAGGCTTGATATCCCTTGCTTAGCCAATGGAATGGCTGCTGGGTGATAACGTTTACAAAGGCATAGAGTTCATCAGGGGTTTTCACATCCCAGTCTGGGTTATGGTTGAATTCGGAGATGATATGTGAAGGCGCAAAACGTTTGCCTCCCTTGGACATTTCGCTGAGACGATTGTCGATACGATGAAGTTTGATCACAGTAAATACAGTAAGAGAAGCAAGAAATACAAATATAAAAAGGTTTTGTAGCGAGATTTTACGCATAGACACTCTTATTGTTTTAGAATCAAGATGAAATAGTTTAACAAACTGTTCTTAAATTATCCACTACTATTTAAACTCCAGATAGCAAAATTTGAGAAAATATTTGAAGAAAATTGAAGAATCTGCGCTCCGAGCCAGCCGCCCATTAACATGAGAGTTAGAGTCACAGCCACAAGTTTCACAACAAATGAGATAGTTTGTTCTTGAATTTGCGTGGCTGCCTGAAAAATTGCCACAATAGTTCCAAGTAACATACTGATGAGAACAGGGGGTGCTGAGAGGATCAAGATCAGAAGCAGCCCTTGATATGCAAGCATTACGATTTGATTTTGAAACATAAATTCCTTGTATAAGTTACCTGAATGTTGCCACAAGTCCTTCAATAAGGAGTGTCCATCCATCAAGCATGACGAGTAAAAAGAGTTTTAACGGCATAGAGATTGTCACAGGCGATAGCATCATCATACCCATAGCAAGTAAAATATTGGAGACGACAAGATCGATGACAAAAAATGGGATATAGATCAACACACCAATTTCAAAAGCAGATTTCAACTGCGAGGTGATAAACGAAGGCACAAGCACGAGAAAATCATCTGGTTTGAGGTCATCTTTGTAGTCGTCGGGAAGGAGTCGATAGACAGTTTTGAAAAATGATCTATGATGTTTTACAAGCGAGTTATTGCGTAAAAAATCTCGTAGAGGCTCTCTAGCAGCCTTTCCAATTTCAATGATGTAGGCGGCAGAGTCATTCGAAAAGAGCTCTTGAGGCGTACTCTTACTTGCGAGGACCTGTTTTCCAGCGTCATACATTTTTACGCCAGTTGGGAACATTACATAAATACTGAGAAGAAGCGCGATACCGTTAATGACTTGGTTTGGAGGCGCTTGTTGTACACCGAGCGCGTTTCTGAGTAGCGACAAGACAACCACAATTTTTACAAATGAAGAGAGAATCATGACAATGAATGGCAGCATTGACATGAATACAATCGCAACGGTCTGGGTAATCATGGAAGGACGTCCCATTCCTCCAAGGTCATATATATCTTTAGGTGGGGTTACTGCCGCTCCTTTTTTAGCCGATAGGGTTCTTGGTGCAGGTTGTGCCGGTTGAGGCGCTTCAGGTTGCGTGGTCGGAATAACAGGAACTGCAGCTTGCAGTGGCATCGCGGATGAAAAGAGAACAAAACAGCAGCACATCAGAGTGAGGATAGAAAATAGTGATTTCACAGTATGGTTCCTTTGCGCAATTGTTCTTCAAGCGATTGAAAGGCAGCTTCTAGACTCATCCAGCGCTCTTTAATCTGGCTGTTTATAATACCAGCTTCTGTTTCGATGATACAGCCTCCTTGCTCCACATCATCACGCTCTCGAATAGAGAGTGACTCGAGTTGCTCGAAGAGGTCTTTGATTCTTCCCTTGCTTTTCTCTAAAACTTCAAAATCTGCTTTATTAACATAAAGCACAATTTTTTTGTTTTGCGCTACTGTTTTTAATGTGCTCATAACAATACTAAGTATTGTTTCAGGGGATGTTGTAAGCTCATTTGCAACAATTTTTTTAGCAGTTTTTAGAGCAATGGGTAAAATTAATTTTTGCATATCATCGCGAACTTTTTCGATTTCGCTTTCAAGATTTTTAAGCTGGGTAACCCATGCCTGATAGCCATGGGCAAAGCCCTCTTTTTCTGCCTCAGTCTTGAGCACTTCACATTCGGAGACAACCTGTTGGCGATATTGCTCAGCTTCTGACTTGATATGCTCCAGGAGTTCTTTAGATGTCAAAAGCTCTGAAAAGGTGTCGCTTGGGAGAATTTTTGTGTTTGGGGCCGCTTCAATTTTCGCGCCATAAATAAGCGAGAAGTATTTTTTTTCGCTCATGTTGTTGCTTTCCCTTTGATGAATTGGATAATCTGCAGGACCTGGAGTTGAGTGACTGCTGTTGTGGTTGCAATTTCTGTGGGTTGATATTGGCTCATGAGTATTTTTCCTCGGCCAGTATCAACAGTATGTGTTATGTGCCAGAGAAAATCAGCCGGCAGCCCTGAGATGGCAATAGAAAGTCTTTTGAGGCCCCGTCGATGCAATGCTATAATAAATGCTTTTTTATCTTTATGCGCTTCTCGAATATTGAGTGGGGGGATAGGTATTTTTGATTTTTGATGCAGGCATATTTTGAGATATTTTTGTTGGAGGAGGGTGAGATTCACGACAATCGCTTGAATAAGTTTTTTGTCGACAATATGGCGGATCTCCTCTGCAAGATCATGCATTGCCAGAAGATCAATGATATCTACAATTTCTGTTTTTGTGCAGGTGAGGAGCGGGCTTAGAGGACAGTCAGGTAGAAGATCCCGAGGTAAAACATTTTTATCATCCCACGCCTTATAGAGATAGTTGAGAAGAAAATTCTTTACGCTTTCAGCATAGTGCATCTGTTCTTCTGAAGGAGGGGTAACCTCTGCACGCTGCGAAATTTTTTCTTTTTGCTCGTGAGGAAGTGCTGCGATGATACAGGACTTAAGATTTTGCGGTACTGTACTCAGAGGCGTCTCTAGCCAAGAGTAGTGGATGTATTCAATCCAGTTACCCGATGATGGCAGGAGAGAGAGTGGATTGTTCGCAGCAACGGAGGCATAGCTCTCTAGCTCCTTTTGTCTCTCTTCTGGGAGGAGTTTTATCAGGCTATCTTGCTTGCTCGGGTGATACTTATTGAGCAGTAGCTTAAAAAAAAGTGAGCCATTTTGTATTGACATTGCTAGTTGCTTTCAATATTTTCTTGAATTTTAGGAGCTGGGGGCTGATTTTTTGGTTTCGTATCATCCTTGGGCAGTTCTTCTTCTGCGGGTTTTTCATCTTTGTTAGTAGTATACGCATCGGGCAGCGGAGTTAAGTGGAAGAGCGCTCGTATGCCGCCTCGTTTTTTGAGGATCGGGTAAAACTTCCATCCAAGCCAGCAGAAGCAGAGAGCGAAGAGAAGAATAATGATGCAGAAGATGAAAAATATAATCTGGAAAAGTGTGACAGATTCTTTTGCGATGACGAGAGACCAAACTTTTACATAATCAAATTTTTCTTGACCGGTTGTCTTTAAAGGCTGAATATTGACATCGGCAAAGCGCGCTTTATCTCCAATGACAGTAACATTATCAGATTCAAGACCTTGTACTGAGCTTGAAACAAGACGTTTAATTTTCGAGACAAGTTGGGTATTCGGGTCATCTAAGACGCCATTGTGTTTGACGTAGACAGAGGCAACAACTTTCGGTTTTTCAGCTTGCGGGTTAAGAGGGTCCTCTTCTGGGAAAGAGAGACGGACGTCTGCATCGATGACCCCGTCGATTTTGCGAATGGTCGTTGCAATTTGATCTTCAAGACCTGCGTTATAGCGAATTTTTTCTTGCATTTCAGAGGGGACCAGGCCACCCGATGAAAAAATGTTTAAAAGGCTTTGACCGGGTCTTCGAGGAAGTCCACTTGAATTTAAGATAGACATCGCCTCGGTCGCTCGTGATGGGTCGACAGCTATATCCCATAGTTGAATTTTGATAGCGCCGCCAGCACCTTGCCCTACTTTAGATGGAATTTTGGAGGCTTCAATATTTTTGCTTGCGAGGAAGACCAAGATTTCATTGGCATCTTTTTCCTCAAGACCATTGACAATTGTGCGCTCGGAGCTGCAACTTGAAAAGCTGAGTGCAGTAAGTAAAACAAAAATTGATAAAAGATACCAGGATCGTAGTGAGGAGAAGGTGGATCTTGTTTGCATAATAGAAACTCGTAAAATCGTTAAAAATTCTTAATACTGGATAAAGTAAATATTAATCAAATGTTTGTTTTTTGTCCCAATAATTTGAGATAAGCAAGAGTTCATTGTGCACATCTTTGGAGAGATTCGGGGTTTTAGCAAGTGCTTTAAACTCAGATTGTAGCTCTTTTGGAAGATCTTCACAACCGAGAGTGAGATAGACAGCAAGTGCAGGAAAATGTAAAAATTCTTTGAGCTTTGTAAAGAAAAAAGTAGGTACTTCAGGTTCGTCTTTAAAGGCAAGCAATGCAAGTGCTGCACGGCAGTTGACATCCGTGATAGGTTTTGCAGCTAGAGTCTTCATCAGAAATTCTTTGGCCTTTTGTCCGATAGCATGAAGGGTACAAATGGCAGCTTCTTCAAGTTCAAAATCTTTTTCAGAAAGCAGATCAAAAAGAGGGTGAATGGCCTCTTCAGCTTTCAGTTTGCCAAGCGCTACTGCCGCGTGAAGTGGCGCTTTACCGTAGCCTGGAAAGAGTGGGTCTTTAAAGAGGTCTGATTTGAGAATATCGATAAGAGGATGAATGGCTTTTTGCTTATAGGAGAGTACTTTTTCGATTTCTTCTTCGGCCTCTTCATCCTCTGAAAGAATGAGAGCTGCAATTGCTTGGGAAATTCCTTCAGCCTTTTCATCAAAGAGTTCAGAGAGTTCTTGATACATTTTTTTAGCATGCGAGACCTTTTCAGCATCCGCTCCTTGAAGGAGGATAGGAGCTATATTGGTGCCGAGCTCTGCTTCATAGGCTTGTAAAGCTTTGATTCTTTTTAGGCTTGAGTCGAGTACAGCTCCTTTTTTCTCATATTCGTATTCATGTAGCATGAGATCGAACTTACCGCCGAAGTGCGCATCACGATGCATCAGGATATCGCGGTCTTCCTCATCGATGAGGGTAAAGTCATGTGCATGCTCTGGTTGTGCAAGCTCTCCATTTGACTCGATCTCATAGGATTGAGTGAGGAGTGAATGAAGGAGCGACTCTTTTGCTTCTTGATAATCCATCTTAATGACTATTGATTATGGTGTTATTGAGGACAAGGTTGGCGTTATAGCTTGACCGCACAAAGGGGCCTGTGTACATGTACTTGATGCCAAGATCGAGGCCAATCAGTTCATATTCTTTAAACATGTCGGGGTGAATATATTCTTTAACAGCGAGCTTTTTCTTACTTGCCTGTAAGTACTGACCCATAGTGACAATATCACAACCTGCAGCGAGAAGATCTTTGAGGGTTGTGATTACTTCTTCTTTTGATTCACCAAGTCCTAGCATAATGCCAGACTTTACAAGCTGCTCGGGATTTTCTTTTTTAACATAGGAGAGAGTGGCAAGTGAGCGCTCATAGGTTGCTTTAAAGCGGACACGATGAGTTAAGCTACGGACGGTTTCAATGTTGTGGTTAAAAATTTCAGGTTTTTCTTTGAGGATGAGAGTTAAGGCTTCTTGATTGCCATCAAAGTCTGAGGTGAGCACTTCGATGGTTGTGCCTACACACTCTTTACGAATGGCTGTAATCACGTGTGCAAGGTGTCGAGCTCCTCCATCTTGCAAATCATCGCGTGCGACCATGGTGATGACTACATGCTTTAACCCAAGTTTTTTGACAGACTCTGCAACTTCATATGGCTCGTTTGCATCCAGTGCTTTCGGTGCTTTGGAAAAATCGATGTCGCAAAAGCCGCAGGCCCGTGTGCATTCTTTTCCCATGACTAAGAACGTCGCCGTTTTTTTTGAATAGCACTCTAAAAGATTAGGACACTTGGCCTCTTCACAGACCGTATGAAGCTTATGTTGCTTGATCGTCTCCCCTGTTTGAAAAAGGGCATTACCTTTTGGGAGCTTACGATGGAGCCAGCTAGGGAGTCTATTTTGCTGTACAATCTTAAGACTGCTCTCAAAGAGCTCTTCAGCTTTCATCCCTTTAGCCCCTTTTTTTAATTGGCGGGTAATGCAGCGGAATGCCTTGTGCAATGAGCGCGCTTTCCATCCACACCTCTTGCATGGTTGGGTGCGCATGAATTGTCTCTGGTATGCAGCCAATTGTGAGCTCATTAGCAATCACCGTGACCATCGGTGCAATTAGATTGCTCGCTTCATGTCCTGCAACTTGTGCCCCAAGAATCTGTCCAGTTGTTTCGTCGATGACAATTTGAGCAAAGCCATCTGTTTGCTTGGCAGCTTGTGCTTTTCCAAGTGCTTGAAAAGGGTAGGTTGTGCGTGTAGCTTGATAGCCGCGCTGAAGTGCTGTCGCTAAGCTCATCCCGACACTTGCAATTTCAGGCGATGTAAAAATGACGCCAGGAACAGCATCATAGTTCATATGGAGAGTATGGCCTAAAATATCTTCTGCGGCGACAATGCCCTGGTGGGTAGCAACGTGTGCATACATGGCTTTGCCTGTGATATCCCCAATTGCATAAATACCAGGAACTGCTGTTCGCATGTGCTCATCGATCGCAATCATTCCAGCTTTATCGACGGCAATTCCTGCCTGTTCAAGACCAATACCTATTGTATTGCAAGATCTTCCGATAGCGACAAGTGCGCAGTCTGCATCTACTGTTTTTCCATCTTTGAGTTGAATAGAAATTCCTTGAGAATTTTTTTGGATGGAGGAAACCATAGCGCCTGTCATCACATTCAGGCCACGCTTTTGAAATGATTTGGCAAGAAAAGCAGAGAGAGTTTCGCACTCGAGGGGTATAAGGCGTGGGAGCGCTTCAATCACAGTGACTGTAACTCCAAGTTCTGCATAGAGAGAGGCAAATTCACAGCCAATGACTCCGCCACCAACGATCGCAATGCTTTTTGGAAGCGTTTGTAGTTCTAAAATCGTTGTGGATGAATGGATGAATTTTCCATCAAAGGCAAAAGCTGCAATCTCTTTTGGCTCTGTGCCGGTTGCTATGATGATCGCATCTGCTTTGATGAGGAGGTTGTCTTGGCCCATTACTTTTAGTTCATTTGGAGATACAAACTTACCAAATCCTCGGATGATGTCGATGCCATTACTAACGATAAGCCCTTCAAGACTTGCTTTGAGTTTTGTAACAGTTGTATCTTTTTGCTCTGCCATCTTTGTGAAATCGACCGATACCTCTTTCACGTCGATGCCGAACTCTTTTGCTTTTCGAATGGTGTGAAGTATGTCAGCATTGGCGATGAGGGTTTTTGTTGGGATACAGCCGCGATTCAAGCAGGTGCCGCCAACAGCTTTGGCTTCGATGAGAGCGACCTTTTTTCCAGATTGAGCAAGTTTAATGGCTGCCGGATATCCACCAGGACCGCCACCGAGAATGGCAACATCATACTTTTTTTCGTTCATAAAACCTTTCTAAAGTTATGGTTTAGTATACGATTTTAGAGGTATTAATTTTAAGCCGAAATTACCTCGTTCACGCCAGCCAAGATAAAACTCTGTGTGATAGGAGTGACTATGTTGGATTTTAAAGGCGATAAATGGTTTCCAGCCATGAAAGCCAAGAAAAAATGAAGAGTTGCCCTTTTCAAAAACGGTTGAGCCCTCTGCTTTGTAGGAGAGGTATTTTTTTTCTCCTTCAGAAATGGATAGAAGCGTGTATTCGCTATTTTTCATGTAGGCTTGTCCAATGACATAAAAACAGAAGTTGTGGAGAGGATTGCGGCATGTCCAGTAGAGCGCAAGTTTGGAGCTAATGGGCTCTTGAAGTTTGTAATTTGCCTTTTTTCCTTCACCAAAAATGCCATCATCATCATTGCCAAAAAGTGCCCAAGTTGTCCAACGGCCGATGTCATACCACTCGATTTGGCTTCGGTGACGTGGAATTACTTTGTACAGCCAGTGGGAAGAGGCAATTTTTTCTCTTTCTGACATATCTGTTGTAGGGTGTGTTTCGGCCTGCTTTTGACAGGCAGAGCAGCCGATGTTTAGAAAGAGAAGTAGAAAAAATATAACAATTCGCATAAAAATTTCGCAAAAATATCTAGAATGCAGTAGAATCCAGATTTTAGTAAATATTGTAAATACTCATGGGTCGCTATGGGGGCAACGTTAAGTAATAGTCAAATTGTTTGTATGAATTGCGAGGAGCTTGTTCATCGCTATGCGGCTCGCTGTCCCTACTGCAATCAAGACTTAACTACGGTGTCTCTCAAAGAACCCGTTAGCTGCAAGATCACGCATCTTGAGCAGCCCATCTATGTACCTCAACCAGTTGATGAATCTGTTAGAGTCAGACAAGACTCCTTATCAAAAATAAATATAACAGATACAGATCGCATCGAAAATAGTCTACCAGAAGATGCGATTGAAGACGATACCTCTTTATTGAAAGTACTGCTACCCTTGATCTCTTTACTTGCTGGATCCTTTTTTATCTTCTTTAGTTTAATGATTAAACTTTTCTCTAAAAACGGCAAACTGACACTTGAATGGAGTGCAGAGAGCTGGCCCTACTATCTCGTTCCTGCGCTTATACTTTTAGTGATTGGGATGGCAACGCTTTCCCGAGCTGAGAAAGAACTCCCGCTCTAAAATCTGCTTTAAATTTATTACTAATGAACGCCTTTGACTATTAAATAACTAAATTTTGTTATAGAATAGTAGTATTCTACATAAAAAAGGAGTAGGAGATGTCTTTTACAGATACAAATATAAGAGTAGTTTCTAAAACAACCGATGAGCAAGCTACGAGCTTCTTTCCACATCCAAGTGATTTGCTCAACCTTCGCTCTTATGTCTTTCGTCCATTGAATACCGATCTCAGAGTGCGCGTGCTATATACAACCATAGTAGCTTTACCAGAGGCGATTATTGACTTGGTTGAAGCATATGCCAGATCTACAGAAGAAGCAGTAGCTGAAAAGAGAGTTACTGTAGCAGCGATTAAAGGTTCAGAATCACGACTCGATACTACTTTGGCTGTGAATTCTCTAGGGTTGGGTATATTCCAGTCTCCTCAACAAGCTTCCGCTCCTAGTCTTTTTGGACGTGTGACAGTACTTTCTAATCCACCAAAATCTAAATCTTATATTATTTAAGGGTACAAGCATTAACAACATCTTCCCAGGGCACCTCCCTAACGGTCGGTGACCTGGGCTATCTGCCAATACACCCTTCGGGCGTAGTAGAAAAGAAGAGCGCGTGACAGTGATTTAGAGCCATCGTTATCAGATGAACCGGCGTGTCATTTGCCGCACACACCCGAAGGGTGTGTTGGCTTTTAGCCCAGGCTACCTCCGAAGGAGGTGTCCTGGGAAAGAGAATGTAGTACCACATCGTGGCACCCCAGAAAGGGGTGCTGGTTTTATTACGAGGCTACTCCAGCACATCCCTTCGGGATGTGCATTTTTTTGTTTCTGCACTTTTTTACAAATAGAGATTTAAAAAAAACAATTCGAGAGTATGATGTTTTTTGTATGTACTATATATAGTTACTCTTATTTCAAAATTTTAAATAAAAAAGAGAGGATAGCATGTCATTTTTGGTTAGAGGAGAGACAGATTCTAAACAAGTAGATGTCAATCAGAGAGCTCAAGATACTGCGAGTGGGAGTAATAATGCTCATTCGGCTAGCGCTACTTCTACTAGTGACAGAGAGCAAGACAGAGCAACGGATACAAACTCTTATGAATATGGTGAAGTTCGAGGGGCCAAGTACAGCACGTAATGAAAGAGAAAGAGCGAACGATGCTGAATATGACCGCATTCTGCAAAAGATTAAGAAAGAGAGCTCAACCACAAAAAAGAATGAGCTGCTAAAAGAAAAGTTCATCCAAGCTATAGGAGAAGAATTCGCGCGTTTGGTTAAGGAAGCAGAATCTAAAGGATGTAAATAAATCCTCATCTAGTAAAAACAAAAAGTGATGTCAGAGACCTTACACCTGGAAATAGGTGTAAGGTCTCTATGTGAGCCTACCTAATAATTCTTTCAATCATATAGTAGTTTTAATCGTCGCTATCAGGGCCTATACTGCAGCACTTTTTGTATTTTTTGCTGCTACCACAAGGACATGGATCATTGCGGTTTACTTTAGGAGGCACATGAATAGGCTGCACAGGAAGTGTGACTTCTGTATTGCCATTCGGTTCGGTAGTATCTTCTTCTTCTTCTTCTTCTTCTAGGTCGGAGACCAAAGAGCGGTCTGTCTCTAGATGCAGTGAATCCAGCATATCTTGCATCTCAGGTCTTGGTGACGGGACAATTTCAAATTTAAAGAGCGCATGTGCAGTCTGAACTCGGATATGCTGGGTGAAGCGATCAAAAAGGTTAAAGGCTTCATGCTTAAATTCCATGAGCGGATCTTTTTGGCCAACAGCTCGTAGATGCACATCCGATCTCAAATGGTCCATAGCAAGAAGGTGCTCTTGCCAGTGGTGATCGATGGTGCGAACCATAATGCTTTGAATCGCGTGGTCTGTCACAAAAGTTGCATCAAAATCAGGATTGCCACTCAGTAACACCATTTTCTTCTTTTCAGCCCCCACTTTTTCATGGAACGTAGCCAAAATACGTCCAAAAGCTTTTTTAGCGAGCATTTCTTTATCTGCACGCTCATCATCAAAATACCCTTCCTCGAAGGAGACAGGTATAGAGTTATGCAGCCACTCTCTAAAGCCTTCTGGATTCCAGCCCCCTTCACGTCCTTTTACAGTAAAGAACTGATCAGTACCATGGTAGCAGAGGTTTTCTAGAACTTCTTCTGCAATGACGACAGGATTTTTTGTATGGATAAGGTCATTGCGGAAAGAGTAGATCTCTTGTCTTTGCTTGTTCATCACATCGTCATATTCGAGCGTGTGCTTTCTGACCATGTAGTTTCTTTGTTCGACACGCTTTTGGGCAGTTTCAATCGATTTATTGAGGATCGATGCAGAAAT
>JAQGPK010000205.1 GCA_028293095.1 Chlamydiia bacterium
AACAGCACTCTCTACGGCACTTATATCAGATAAGTGGGCTCCTTTCCCACAGCAGTTCATTGAATTTTTTACAGACGCATTTAAAGACTTTCCTGCATTACAAGAAAGAATTAAGAGCTGTCAAAATAAAGATTTTATCACTTATATACTACAAAATCCCAATTCGTTACATACAACGACTGGTAATCCACTTGAAGTCGCCTTTCTTTTGAATGATCGCGACATAGTAAGAAGTTGCTTCAAGCTTTTAGGGGAAAAAGACTTTTTCGAGAAGTTACTTCATTTACAAAAAAAGTATCTTCAATCTTCAACTGATATGATTGAATTTTGCATGTTTGATGTAGATCTCGCTCACTTACAAAAAACAATTAGATCAGCTATTCCTAACAAACCAGTAGGTGTCGAGGTTAGTGACCTATTGAACATTTTTAAAAATAATCCCATTGAAGAGCTCCCTGAAATAGGCATCAAATCAAAGAGAGAGCTTGAGGAGATACTTACTAAGGAACTTATTGATAAGATTAAAAATCGTCTTGCGTATACAGGAACACCTATAGAGGCAAATCAGCGTGAGCATTTTTATCAAACAATAGAAAACGCTATATGCCATACCATCCCAAAACTTACATCAAGTACTACTCGTGAAACCTTAAAAGTGTATTTGAAGGCTGCAAAATACTGTGGTACACGAATTCGAGATAGCGCAATTGAGCGCTACGAGACGATTGTTATAGGAAGACCTCCAACATTTGATCTGGCGATCTATCAAATTCTTGCTGAATTTAGAAAAATGCTCCTTGAGTATATGGTTCCATCAGGCGATCAAAATGTACATGATGCAACGCAATATTTTTATTTACTTGCTGATGAGTTAAATTTACCCAATAAAGATGTAAAAATTGCAGATCCGTTAGCTAAAAAGGTAGATAAAAATACGTTAAAAGCAGCTTTCATGAAACTCTATAATCCTGTAGATATTATCGCAAACTGTATCCATACAAACCTTCAAAATGATGGTTCTTTAAAGGAAAGTTGCATTGATTACTTAAAAGGATGCATGCCTCAAGATTTTAAGCCTGAGCTTAGCCAAGAGGAGCGGGGAGTTGAGTATCTTAATGAAGTACTGGACTCAGATGGACTTATTAAAAAGAGCACCATAGCATCTATTATTCTCATAAAGCTTGGAGTGCTGACCAAATCGCTCTAAAGTTTACTGAGTAGTTGTAGCGCAAAGCGAACCCGTTCTTTTATTGCCCTAAAGAACTTTTATAAGGAAAGGTTCTTGTTAATTTTTTGAGGAGAGAGAGGAGAGAATGGCAACATAGTAATAATATAGGTTATTTTTTAACGCAAAGAAATACAAAAGACGCAAAGGCGCAAAGGCGCAAAGAGAAAGAAATAGCTTTACGTATAGTTAAAGACAAGGTTTGATTTATTTAAAAAGAGTTATCTATCTTATGGAACTAAAGTGTTACCTATGTTGCCCTTCTCTCCTCTCTCTGTGATCTCTGTGATGAAAAGAATCAAAAAGACCTTCCTTATAGCATTGTGTGGTTATTCTTTGCGCCTCACTCGCTTCTTTGCGTTAAAAAATTGAAGAATCGCCGGCTACTATCATAGGTTGTAGACCACGGAGTGGTATTTGCCACGTAAGTGGCTACAGTTGTTAGCCGTAGAGCCAGGAACTGGCGACACACTACTTTCATGGAGTCTTTCATGTTTAAAAGGGGATTCTCGTTTCAGGCTCTACTGTAAAAAGCATATCTTCTGGACAGGCCATAAACTTGTGATAGCCAAGACCTGCGATCATCGCCGCATTATCTAAGCTTAGATTTGCCTGCGGCCAGTACACAGGCAGTGAGACAGCATTTTCCAAAAGAGTTCTAAGCTCTTTATTTTGCGTCACGCCACCTCCTAGATAAATAGCCTCTACTGGATACTCTCGAATAGCGAGTATAATTTTATCAATGACATCCTGAAATACGGCTCTTTGGAAGGAGGCTGCTATGAGCCTTTTTTCTTCATGCGTTACTTCTGTTTCTCTTTTTAAATTATTGCCTTTGAGTTTGTAGAGCACACTTGTTTTCATGCCGCTGAAAGAAAAATCAAAAGGCTTGCCTTTCACTTTGCCAGGTTTCAATGAAATCGCATGAGGATCTACACCTTGTGCAAGCCGCTCTATCTGCGGTCCTCCTGGATAGGGAAGATCCAGCATTTTAGCGACCTTATCAAAAGCCTCACCAATGGCATCATCTATCGTTTCGCCAATGCGCGTATATTCGCCAATTTTTTTGATTAAAACCAAACTTGTGTGGCCACCAGAGAGAACAACACCGAGTGCAGGAAATTTTAGTTTTTCAGGACTCTCTGACATCATCGCCGCATAGAGATGCGCTTCAATGTGATTGATACCAATTAAAGGTTTTTTTAATGCCCAAGCAAGGCCCTTGGCGAAATTAATGCCTATTAAGAGTGCACCAATCAGACCTGGACCTTTGGCAACAGCTATAAGACCTACATCTTCGAGCGTCACAGAGGCACATTTCAGAGTTTCAGCAATAAGTGGAGTGATGATATCAATATGGCGTCTACATGCAAGCTCTGGGACTACTCCACCGAATTCTTGATGCAAGTCAATTTGAGTGCTTATAACATGAGAGAGTATCGTAAAGCCATTCTCTACAAGAGCTATTGATGTTTCATCGCAAGTGGTTTCGATTCCAAGAACTAACATAGGTTAAAACATAGCTTCTTCAGTTTGGATAGATTCATTCGGTTTGAGCTCTAAAGCAGCCTCTTCATCGATAA
>JAQGPK010000021.1 GCA_028293095.1 Chlamydiia bacterium
ATGTGAATATTTTCAGCGAGTCTATGAAGACGCTTGGTTTGATTGGATATATCATGAATGCATTTTTGCCAGGAAGCCTCCTTGTGAAAAGGGCTCATTTGGCAAAGAACCTTTTTTCTTAAAAGAACATAGCCTTTTTAATCATCCTGATAGTAACCTCCTCCTTTTAGACCGCAAACAAAATCAGCTGCTTGCAACCTATCGGAGCCCCACTTGTAAAGGGTTTGGAAAGCTTATTGACTTTCAGGAACCTATTGGCACCTACTTAAATCCTACAACTCAAGAAAAGTCCTCCACTACAAAAGGGCTCGTCTATTTAGGTAAACGCAAAACTGTTATTATCCCAGCAGCACCTGATCATAGCTGGTTTGAGAAGTTACATGAACAATTCACAGAAAAGGGCTGGCAACTCCCCTTTTCCACTCCCATTAAACGTGAAGTCTATCGAGCACTGATTGGACGTGTAATTCCGCAGCTTATCGATGTTACGATTCACGTAGAGAAAGAGCCTTACGTACTAGAACTTCTTCTTCAAGGCATGCTCTCAGATGAAGATCAAGAAACACTGGAGCTCGTCTGGTTTGAAACTCTCGCAGGCCTTCCTCCAGAAACAAAGCTCGAATTTCTTTTTACATATGAAGCTCCGTCGAACTCTACACATCAATGATAAAAAACATTAAAATTACTCAAGCAATTAACAAGCGATCTTATCTGCGTCAATTTCTAATGGAATAGATTCAATGGCACGCTTAGAAATGACTTCTGGCTTAAAAGTGAGATAAATCCTTCTAAAATCTTTGTCAGTTACTTTCAACTGATTGAGAATACATGAACGTAAGAAGATTTCAGTAGTTACGTTCATTTTTCTCTCTTCCCGTACCCACTTCAGTACAGCAACATGACTTACGCCAAGCAACTTACCAAATTCAACTGTAGACATGTCAAAATAATGTCTAATAAATGCTATTTCTTTTCCAGAGAAAGAATTGTTTTGCTTTACAAGCATAAGAAGAGCAACTACTTGTAACTGATTAAAATCGATATCTAAAATCCATTCACCGTAAGCTTTTCTCATCGGTACATTAATCAATCGAATAGGAAAACCTAATCCGTTGTACAAAATAGTATCCCTTTTCTTCTCACTCATAATTATCCTCCAATACATGCATCACCGTAATGATCACCATACCATCTTCTTCAATCACTACAATGATTCGAATATCTAACTCTCGAACCTCTTCTAAAACTTCTACCGCTTTTCCTCGAATTGCATATCTCCAAACCTTACTTATCAAGTCAAAGCGATCTTTTTTCTTTTCTTCATAGCCAGTTTGAAGAATTTTTAAGACAGTAGGAATATCAATACCACGCTCTATTACTCTATCTAAAGCATGCTCACAAAAAACGTAGCTATTTTTCTTTATGCACTCCTTAATAACCTTTAGAACATTCGATAATTTCTCAGGTAACTTCTTAGGAGTTTTCTTTTTTACCACAATATACTCTCTATCTAGTCTATTTAAAATTGTAACATTGTTACATATATATATCAAGTTTTTTACCTCTACCACATCTAGATTAAGCAAATTGCATTCCTACCTAATGCAAGCTACGATAATAAAAATTTATAATGAATAGGATCAAAAAAGGAGTTTTAAACTTTAAAACCACGAAGTGGTACCTTGCACGCAAGTGGCTACAGAGGTTAGCCGTAGGTGCAGAGCTTTAGCTCCAACCTACGGACTTCATGTACAAAGACATGCAAGCCAGGAACTGGCGTTACAGTTTGTGAGAATTTCAATAAAATGACCTTTAACGAAAAGATCTTTCCCCTCTCTACTTCGTTGCCATCGCCAACTCTGCCAAAGAAGCGACGAGGTCCTGGTTTGCTTTTTTATCACCGGGGATATAATCAGAATATCGATAGCCTTCATCAAAGCTGTGCGTTTTCAAAAGCATCGGTAATTCCCCAATTAATGAAACATATCGACTATCAGTTATCACCCAGGTGATGCGCTCATAACCAGTTCGACTCAAGCGTAGTGCTATTGTGCAAATATATGGCTGAGCATCGATCTCGTCTGCCATCTGTTCTACAGCTAAATATACTGTATGTGTACTTACATCAAAATCAGGCTCATGAACCCAGCGTGTCAAAAAGAGCTCCGGAAAATTATTTTTGCGCCGCTCAACGTTGTCTTTTTCCAATACCTTATTCATTTCCACAAGAAGCTGCTCTGTGTCGAGGCCATGCCAATCATCTATAGAAATGTATCCGCCTTCATTAAAACTTTCAAAAACCAAACACGACGTTGTTGTTGGATGCATAATTGTCAGGACTGCTTCTACAGCATTACAGTTTGTATCCAATCTATTACAGAACTGTCTAGCATCGTCATCAAAGACTGCATACGCTGGTAAAGGTAAGGATACTATTGAATGTGAAAGTGGTAAAGAAAAGGTGTCCGCTGACTCCCAATCCAGACTAAGAAGAAAATCTCGCTCCGCATCACTGCATTGGTACTTCTCTGAGGCGTGACTGAGAGTCATAGTTAAAGATAAAATAACAAATAACGCGTAAAATTTTTTTATCATAAGACACCACCTTTTTCAATTTTTAGAACGATATCACCACTGATCGTATGTTCAGAATTACTTTTGATCAACACAAAATGAAATGAGACTTTGCGTTTGAACAGTTGAAATCACGCTGACTTGTAGATATGTCAAAATAATGCCTAATGGCCGCAGGTGCTGAGTTTTAGTTCAAACCTACGGCACAGAATACACTCATAGCATAATCCAGGAACTGGCGTCGCTACCCTCTATTTCGTTGCCATCGTCAACTCTGCCAAAGAGGTAACGAGGTCCTGGTTTGCTTTTTTATCACCAGGGACATAATCAGAATATCGATAGCCTTCATCAAAGCTGTGCGTTTTCAAAAGCATCGGTAATTCCCCAATAAGTGGAATACACTGATTATCAGTTACCACCCACGTGATGCGCTCATAACCACTTCGACTCAAGCGTAGTGCTATTGTGCAAATATGTGGCTGAGCATCGCTCTCGTCTGCCATCTGTTCTACAGCTAAATATACTGTATGTGTACTGACATCAAAAACAGGCTCATGAACCCAGCGTGTCAAAAAGAGCTCCGGAAAATTATTTTTGCGCCGCTCAACGTTGTCTTTTTCCAATACCTTATTCATTTCCACAAGAAGCTGCTCTGTGTCGAGTCCATACCAATCATCTATAGAAATGTATCCGCCTTCATTAAAACTTTCAAAAACCAAACAAGAACTTGTTGTTGGATGTGTAATTGCCATAACTGCTTCTACAGCATCGCAATTTGTATCAAAGAGGCTATAGAACTCTCTAGCATCCTCACCAATGACAGCATACGCTTGATCAGGCAAAGATACTGTTGAGTGCGAAAGCGGCAAAGAGAATGTCTCTGCTGTCGCCACCCAGTCTAAGTTAGGGAGAAAACTTTCCTGTTCACTGCATTCCTGCGGCTCTGAGGCATGACTGAGAGTCATACTGAAAAACAAAATAACGAGTACTAACTGGATTTTTTTTATCATAAGACACCACCTTTTTCATTTTTAGAACGGCATCACCATTGATCGTATGTTCATAATTACTTTTGATCAACACAAAACGAAATGAGACTTTGCGTTTGAACAGTTGAAATCACGCTGACTTCTAGACGCAAAGTGTTTTATAAATCATCGAAAATAAAAAAAATTTTCCTCTCTTGCTCTTACCCTATCTAGAAGAGGATATGAAAAGATTTCGCTTGCCTCCAAAACAGGTTTGATGTAGGGTTCTTAACGTGTTCTTAATCTTTTCTTCTTGGGAGTAGCATTATGCGTATCCTGTCTTCGCTTCAACTCTTTGTAATCATTCTTTTTTATACTGTAAGTGGTTCAATGCAAGCAGCAGAGCCTCTCTCTCCTTTTGAGGTCATACCACAAGCAATTGTTGGAGGTTCTGTTGATACAACATCTGGAATGTATCTTGAGCAAGAAGAGGATATAGCA
>JAQGPK010000041.1 GCA_028293095.1 Chlamydiia bacterium
CTCGCATCTTAACTGATCAAAAAGAGAAAAAAAGTGGTCGTGGCCGTATTATAGGCACTCCTATCTACATGAGCCCTGAAGCGCGAGAAAATCCACAATCGACAACTTTTCAATCGGACATCTACTCCCTCGGGATTATTGCCTATGAGCTTGCTATTGGTAAAATCACTCATGGAAAATTAATTCTCTCCCTCGCCCCTCGCGGCATGCAGAAAATTCTCAATAAAGCCCTTCAACCAAGTCTTGATGAGCGCTATCAAGATATTGTCGATTTCATCTCTGATATCTCAAATTATATGAACTCTTCAGAGGTCGAAAAGGACAGACAAGGCTCTGACTATTTTTTTGAACTCTATGAAAGAATGGAAAAATTTCAAAACGGGCTCTTGCCCCCGCAAGCTCCATCTTGGAATGGTATCGAGATAGGGTTAAGCCATATTTTCGGCATGGGGCTCAATGGTTTATATTATGAATTTTTTGACGTAAGCCCAACTCAAAAGGCAATTTTTGTTGCCGAAGCTTCGATGAAAGGAGCAGAAGGCGTGCTCTTCACCTCCATGCTTCGCAGCGTGATACGAACACTCATTAAAACAAAAAATTTTCATCCAGCTGATTTTTTTACACTTATTCAAGAGCGAATTCAAGAAGATATAGGAGGCGAAACATTTCATCTTTCCTTCCTTGTGCTCGATACAGCGACAAAAAGCTATGATTACTATAGCACTGGGTATGGCATCCTTCTCCAACACTCCTCATCCCAACAAACAACGGAAACCATTGCCTCTTCCCACGCTGAAAAAAGATCTTTTAGAGAACATGACCGTCTACTTTTGATTGGTCATATTGGCCAAGAAAAACATTTTGAAGAGGCATGTAGACAAACTCTTGAGCTGCCTCCTCAAAAACAAGTTGAAGGTATTTTAAGAAAGATGCGAGTCAGGAGCAATGCTCTCTGTGATGAACATCCTTTACTGATTGTATCGCTCTCTTTTATCTAAGAATCCAACATAACTCAAATATATTTTATTAAGGTCTTGTGAAAAAAAGAGCGAGTGAGGTCAGGCTTGCAACTTAAGCAAATTGCACAATCACAAGCCCGCCCTCGTCAAGCCAGATCCCACCCCACTTATTTGTAGGCGAGCGTTACTTATTTAGGACTACCGGAATCTCGCTCATAATGAAAAAATATTCTCTTCAGAATTTGAAAATATGCTATCATTATCTCTTTTACGAGCGTAAACACATTTGAAATGAAAAAATTTCTTACCAAGTATTGCAAAAGTCTTTTTCTTTTCGTGGCACTGAGCTCCTGCTTTTTAACCCACGAAATACTCTCACAAGAAGATTCGAAAGAACTTTACACCTTCTCACAACTTGGTGGCAAGTCTCTAGAAAAAGACAACGGATTGATTGCTGCAGATATTTCAAGTCAAAAAACTTCCCAATCATCGAAGTCTAGTCCAGACACAGTTGTTGATGACGCTGAAGGGCCAATTATCAACTTTAACAACATCACAATTGTTGAGTTTTTGCGCTTTGTAAGTAAATTAACAGGGAAAAACTTTATCTTTGACCCTACAGAACTGCAATTTTCTGTCACGATTATCTCTGACAGCTCTGCTACAGCCGATGATGTGATGGCAATTCTTCTGCAAAACCTACAAATCCATGACTTTGAACTGCTTCAACAAGGAACAAGCTTACTCATCCATAAGAATAAAGATATTAAAAGTCCTACGCGCCTATTCAAAGATGAAAAGGGGCAAATGCTCGAGCCGCAGCTTGCAACCCAAGTGTTTCTGATTGAATATGTCGATCCTGCACGCGTTGCTACTATTGTCAAAAATATGCTCTCGCAAGATGCAGTCTGCGAGCTCATTCCTGAAAACAAACGCCTCATTGTCACTGACGTTGTTAAGAACATAAAAAAAATTGCAGAACTTCTCACAAGCCTAGACTCTCCGAATAGTGGACTTGATATTGGCCAATATGTCGGTAGGAACGGATCTCCAACCGCTCTTTCTACCTTGACCTCTCAATTGATGGAGCCTGCAATTACGGGAAAAACATTTATCCTCATACCCCACTCTCCTTCAAATAGCGTTTTTGTCATCGCATCTCCTTTTCTTGTTGAAAAGGCGCTCGCTATCATGCAAAAAATTGATCTTGGAGAAAATGTCTCCGGCATGTTTGCTTTTGATACTCTTCAATTCGATGAGAAACTGGCTCAAAAGATGCAGGAAGAGGCTGAGTTAAAAGAAGATTTAAAGAATGGCAACACCTTTACCGATGACGAAATCGATAAACTCACAGACGAACAGATTCGCTCTATTTTAAAAAACAAAGGCTATACTGACGAAGAAATTTCTAAAATGTCAAAAGAGCAAATTAGAAAAATACTTCGCGAAACTGGCCTGGGCACTTTAGGACATGCACTTAGAGGCGAGATCAAAAAGAAAAAAATATTTGAAAGCAATCTGCCAATTGGACAACTTGAATCGACTAAATTTTATATTCATAAACTCCAGTACCGAAAAAGTGAAGATGTTGTCAGAGCGCTTAGAGCCATTGCCACAAGTCTTCAAAGCAGCAACAACAAATCAGCCGCTCAATCAGACCTCGTTATCACCCTCCAGACACTCCAGACACTCGATGAAAGTAACTCCATTGTTTTAACA
>JAQGPK010000107.1 GCA_028293095.1 Chlamydiia bacterium
TGTATGATTTCTTTGCCTCTACATATTCTTTAAGAGCAAAATGGACATTTCCTAACTTGTTATGAAAAAAAGCATTCGTTGGTGCGAGCCTAATTGCTTCCTTGTATGACTTCTTTGCCTCTGAGCACGTTTTCAGGTGATACTGGAAATTACCTAAGTTGCCATGGCAAAGTGCATTGATTGGATCAAGCTTGACTGCAGTTTGATACCATATCTTTGCCTCATCATATCTTTTAAGAGTAAAATAGATATTTCCTAAATTAGAATGATATAGCGCGTTGGAAGGATCTAATTGGATTGCTTTCTTGTACGATTTCTCTGCCTCTGGATACTCCTTAACTCGAAGATGGACATTTCCTAAATTACAATAGCAAAGCGCATTATCTGGGTCTAACTTGACTGCAGTTTGATATGATCTCTTTGCCTCTACGTATTCTTTAAGACGGAAGCAAATACTAGCTAAATGAAAATGAAACTCCACTTGATTTGGATTGAGCTCAATTGCCTTGAGCGCATATTTTTTGGCGTCTACATATTTTCCAATACCACCATAAAATACTCGTAACAGGTGATTCAATTGCTGTGGCGATGCGCTATATAAACGACGCACATTAGTTACTATTTTTTTCTTTAGCTCAAATGCAAGAGAGGACTCTTTTACTACGATCGCATTCACAGCTTTTATATACGCATTCAAAGAGGCGCTCTCTTTAGAAAAAGGGCCAATTTTTAAGTCCCAGTATTTACTTAAAAGTTGGGACTCTGAAAAGGAGAGCTTTCTACTGATAGTTGCATAATATTCTACAAAGCGTGTCAAAGTAGTCGCAAGCTCTTTTGGCAGCGTATCAAAGGATGTGACCGCCTGTTGAGCAAGTTTCAAGGCTACCCAGCTTTCGCAACTCTTTGCTAGCTCATCAAAGTCATACATATGGGCAAATTGCAATAACTGTATAACGGTCGTATCGCTAATTTTTTTAACGTACTGCTGATCATTTTTAAAAAATGCTATAATAACATCAAATACATCAAGAGACTCCAAACAGCTAAGATCTATAGTCGGAATAGACGTCTCACTCAACGGCTCTTGAATCATGCGAGAAAAAGAGTTACTTTTTACAACCACACTTTGTGCTATAATAGCTTCACGCCGCTCAGTTGCGCCATTTATAAAAAGCAAAACAGGCTGAAATTGAGAATCAAGCCAATTAAATTTTTGCATTGCAAGAGATTGAATTTCGTACACAAGGAGGAGGAGTTCTTGTTTTTTTTCAAAAGGTGCCTTTTCTTCTGTAGTTTTTAGCAGAATCCGAGAAAATGATTGATCAAAATGCATCCACTCAGCTGCTGTAAGCGCTCTTTTGGGCTTATAAACTACAGTATTAAAAATATCAGAGAGGCTATTAACAAATGCTCTTTTGATTTTATTACTAATAGTATTATATTTATTTGCAATATCTGTTGTTATTTCCAATAAATTTTCAATACTTTTAATAGTGTTATTTGTAACACAATTATATATATCTACTACGGAATGCATAAAATTTCTCCTTTATGGACAGTACTCCACCCACGACACACTGCCATTATAGATCAGCCTTTATTAACGATAATTGTGAAACGAGATAAGGCTCCGCTTGCAATTGCAGGCGCTACTTGTACCTCAAATCGGTAATAATCTCAATTAGAGACGCTTATTTATAATGAAGGGAGGGAAAGAGTTGCTAGTAGCTCACTATCTACACTTGTAACATACGTCAAACCTAAAAAGTAAGTTTTTTAATGATGTAAGCTCCCTAAGGGATCGCTTGCTAAGATGCTCACATTGTATTAAACATAAATCTTGTAAGTCTTGCAACCTTCATTGCTTGAAAGGGTAGATACAATTACACAAGGAAATCGGCCACAAAGTGAGAAAATTTTGAGAGGCATGCTGCATTTTTTACAAAAATCATTGCAAGTTAACATCAAATGCATAGCGGAAAACGTGCTCACGTCTTACTAGTAAATGACATTCTCAGAGAAATACAACTGCGTACTCAATCCGTTATCCGAGTGACTTAAGCAATAGAGGTTCCAGGCGGAAGCTGAGGAAGCTCTAGAAGCTGCATGACATCCCCTGAAGAGGCAGCCAGGACCATCCCTTGACTTTCAACACCCATCAGAGTTGCAGGCTGCAAGTTCGCAACAATCACCACCTGTTTACCAATGATCTCATCAGGCTGAAAATTGGCTCCAATACCAGCAACAATTGTGCGCTCCCCGTTTCCTGTATCTACTTTTAAGCGCAGAAGCTTTTTACTTTTAGGAACTCGCTCAGCAGAAATGATCTTTGCAATACGAAGATCGAGCTTACGAACATCATCAATAGATATCTCAGGCTTTGCGTCAGCTATCACAACTGGCTTTACTGGCGTCGAGCTTTTAAGTTTGAGAACCTCGGCCTCAATTTCTGTATCTTCAATTTTACGGAAAATTGTCTTTGGCTCAGAGATCACCATATGATCAACTGGCATGGCGATCACTTCCTGCCAATTTTGAGCTGCAAGCACGCCTTTTCCGCCAATCATCTGCCATATCTGCTGCGAGCCTTCTGGAATAACAGGAGATGAGGTCAAAGCAAGCAGTTTGACACATTCAAGACAGCAAGCAAGTGTCGTCTCCATTATGGGCCGTGTTGCCTCAGCCTTTGCATCTTGCCACGGTTTTTTTTGATCAAAATAGACATTTCCTGTTTGCGCCAGCTCCATAAAAAGCTGCGCTGCGCGCCTCACCTTAAAGGCATCATAACTCTCTCTAATTTCTGTAGTCAAACGCTGCATGGCATCTAAAAATTTCTGATCAACCTCTTGAAGCGCGCCCTTTTGAGGAAGCTTGTCTCCAAGATTATTTTTTAAAAAAACGAGAGTGCGGTGGATGAAATTACCAAATTTACCGACAAGCTCGCTATTACACTTGAGCTGAAAGTCTTTCCAGGTGAATTCAGAGTCTGAAGTTTCAGGAGCATTCGAGGCGATCGCATAACGAATCTGATCCGCTGAATAGCGCGTTAAAAAATCCTCTGTATCGATATACCAATTGTCAGATTTACTAAACTGTTTGCCTTCAAGGTTATAAAATTCATTCGCAGGAAGCTCATCAACAAGTTTGTAGGGCATATTTTGCCCCATTGTCATTGCTGGAAAAATAACTGCATGAAAAGGAATATTGTCTTTTCCAATAAAGTTCACAAGCTTGGTTTCAGGATCCAACCAGTAGTCTTTCCAGCGATCAGGCGCGCCTTTAAGCGTTGCCCACTCTTTCGTTGCTGAAATATAGCCAATCGGAGCATCAAACCAGACATATAGCACCTTGCCTGTACCATCTGGAAGTGGGACTGGAATACCCCAAGAGGTATCTCTTGTAATAGCACGGGGTCTAAGCTCCTGAATATAGCTCTTAATAAAATTCACCACATTTGGCTTCCACGATTTTGTTTCGAGCCATTTTGTAAGCTTTTCTTTAAAGAGATCAAGTTGAAGATACCAGTGGGTTGTTTTCTTGAGTGTGAGAGGCGAATTACTGAGTTTTGAGCGCGGGTTTTTAAGATCTGTAGCTTCATAACTTGCCCCACATTTAGTGCACTCATCTCCACGGGCTGCTTCATAACCACAACGTGGACAAGTGCCCACGACATAGCGATCTGCTAAAAATTTGTCATCTTTCTCGGAATAGAGCTGCTCCGATTCTTTCTGTTCGATAAAGCCATTTGCTAGTAGATCCTGAAAATATTGATAGGTTGCTTCTACATGACCTTTCCAGGTCGTTCGAGAATAGTGATCGAAGGAAATGGCAAGCTTTTCAAAGAGCTGTTTATTCACTGTATGAAAAATATCAACATGCTCTTGAGGCGATCGTTTAGCAAGTTCTGCACTTAGGGAAATAGCAATACCATACTCATCAGATCCAGAAATAAAGAGCACATCATTGCCTTGAAGACGTTGGAAGCGAGCGTAGCAATCTGCAGGCAAGTAGGCCCCTGCTAAGTGACCAAAGTGGATCGGACCATTGGCATAGGGAAGAGCAGATGTAATAAGAATTTTTTTCATAGTGTATCTTCAATGGTTTCGTAATCTGGTTTTTGAACAATAAGAACTTCAAAATAGGTTCCGGGTACCACTTTCCAGCCGAGCAATACCTTTTTAGCGGCATATACATACAATGGGCCTGGTTTTTGCATGGCATAGTGAGCATTGATACTTTCAGGCTGGGGATTTGGACTGGAAACTTCAGTTTGAAAACCTGCAAGAGAGCGATGGCAAAGCTTAATAACTCCCCTCTGCATATCGGGTAAACTACCCCAAGAGATCCAGCTACCTGGATAGCGCTCTTGCAAAAAATTCCAATTTAAATGGATGATTTCACCACGCCGAACTGTATTGGGAAAAATCCTTCCAGTATCGCGACAGATGGAAGCCTTCGTATAATCAAATGGAGGATTTTCAGGCTGCTTTAATGATTTCATGTACTCTTCTACTTGCCTGCCAATTGAAATAGGCATATCCGTACCAAGCATCATGGGCTGCTTTGTATAGGGGCTAAGAGCTCCCCGAGTCTTTGATATCCATCTGCCATACCAAAGAAGAGCTCCTAATAGTCCAATAATAAAAATAAGCGAAAAAAAGAGAAGAGCAATTGCTTGCGCTCCTAAATTTCCTACATCACTCATCACTACGCTTTGGCTTTCTTTTTACCTTTTGATTTTGCTACAGGCTCCAAGATCTCTTCTTCTTCGATATCATCAAGCACACCCATAACTTCAATACGATCGAATTGATCTTTATTATTTGCAATTTCTTCAAGAATGGCCGTCGCTAGATTCTCAGTATCAAACTCTGCATAGATATTGTCATTACCTGACTTAATTTTATTCTCTGCAATTTTAATTGCATATAAAATTAAATCAAATTGACTCTTAAATCGCTTCTGTAAGAGCTCATTTGTTAAACAGTCTTTGTATTCCAACGGTTTTCTCTTAATCAAAATATACCCCACGTAGTTAGTTACTTTTTTACTCTATGTTCTTCAGCTATCAAAATACTACGTAGTACCTGATAGGCTACCGACAAGTCATCATTAATGATGATGTAATCATATAAGTGGCTCAGCGCGAGCTCTTTTTCAGCTACCTGCAAACGCTCAGTAATCACCGCATCTTTTTCTGTTCCCCGCCCTACAAGTCTCTTTTTAAGCTCTTGAAGTGAGGGCGGCTGGATAAAAATAAAAGTAGCCTCGATCCTATTTTTAAGCTCTAAAGCTCCCTGTGTATCAATGACCAGAACTGCATGCTTGCCTTGGCTTTTGATTGTCTCTAAAGAGGCAAAGGAGGTTCCATACTGAAAGCCAAAAAGTGTGACATGCTCCAGGAATTTACCCTCTGCCACTTGCTTGTTAAACTCATCCTCACTTAGAAAATGATAATGAACTCCATTTACTTCCTGAGCTCTTGCCGGCCGTGTTGTTGAAGAGATGCTCTCTTTTACGCAATCAAACTCTTCTCTGAGCATATCTACAAGCGTTGTTTTTCCAGTACCAGCAGGAGCTGAAACTACAAATGTTAACCCATAGGCAAGGGTACCTAATACACGCTGTTTATTCGACATTCTGTACCTGCTCACGAATCTTTTCAATTTCGCTTTTAGCGGCAATCACAAGATGTGAAATAGCCCCCTCTTGCGATTTTGATCCGATCGTATTGATCTCACGCTGCAGCTCTTGAAGGATAAATTCAAGGGTTTTGCCTTGAGACTCTTTTTGCGAAAGTACTTCAAGAAAATGGTGCAAATGGAGTGTAAAACGTGAGATTTCCTCACTGATATCGCTTTTGTCAGCAACGAGTGCCACCTCTTTAGCAAGACGTTCGTCGAAGGAGGCTCCTTCTGTAAAAAGCTCTGTAAAAAGTGCTATCAGCTTTGCTCGATGGCGGAGAGGTGCGTCTGCAGATCTTAGCGCAATTTCTCGAATCAACTGCTCTAAAAGTACAATTCTTTCTTTGAATTCAGCAGTAATGCGCTCCCCTTCTCGCTCTTTCATGAGAATCAGCGCCTTGCATGCCTCATCTAATACTTCTTCGAGTGACTGTTTAAAAGAGCTTTCTTTCGATACAATTGTCTCTACCTGCAAAATGCCACGTTCTTTCAAAATATGAGTAAGTATATCTGCATTCGGAATAGCAAGTTCTTGAACAAGGCTTTGGATGGCTCCATGTAACTTTTTAGCCAGGGGTAGATTAACGCGCACATCAAACGCCTGCTCTGAAACAAAAGAGAGCTGTACATTGAGCGTAATATTTCCACGGGAAATACGCTGTGAAAGCATTTTTCGTAGTTCGATATCAAATGCATACAGCTCTGGAGGCAGCTTCATTTGAATTTCAAGATATCGCTTATTCACAGATTGAAGCTCAATTGCCACTTCAACCTCAGGAAAAGACTTCTTTACGCGGCTATATGCCGTCATGCTACGCAGCATATTAAAAATTTGACCTAGCAAAAGTATGAAAAAAGTAGTATTCTAACATACAATTAGTATACATTCAATGGACATCTTAGTGAGATTTTTTCTTCTTCTCTTTTTATTATCAGTTTCTGATACAGAAGCGCTCTACGAGAGCTTAGATCCCACATCGATTTCCGAGCACCTTGCCTATTACGAGCTCTATAAAGACACCAAAACTGGAAAGCAAGCACTCGATGACGCCTGGAAACTCATTTCCCCTGTCAAAAGAGCAGCAACTCTACAATTTCCAGAGAACATTGG
Source organism: Chlamydiia bacterium (assembly GCA_028293095.1). Classification (GTDB taxonomy): domain Bacteria; phylum Chlamydiota; class Chlamydiia; order Chlamydiales; family FEN-1388; genus JAHFTM01. The sequence goes on from JAQGPK010000107.1 coordinate 6,796, forward strand.
CTCTTTTATCTATTTGATTCATCCAGTCGAAGAATTCAAAAAAAAAGAGCAATTTGAGTTAAGCGATGAGGCAGAAGAGACGCTAAATACAATTGCGACACACCTTCCAAATCGTCAATTAAAAGGCTACACCTCTGATGCAATTGAGTCCCTCAGCGAGGATGAGATTGATCTTGGCCACGCCCTTTTTTTACTCAATTTAGGTAATGATCGAAAAAAGGCAAGGAGCTATGAAGCTTTACTTGACCTCATGGCTTTGCAAGTGCTTGCAAAAATCCCTAAAAATGCAACCGCCAACGAAAAGATAAATGAAATCAACCGCCTTATCTTCTACGAAATGGGCTTTCGATTCCCTCCTCACTCCATCCATGAAGAGGCCATTGATGAGTTTACCTTTCTCCCCTCCATACTTGAGTCCAGACGTGGCGTCTGCCTTGGAGTTTCAACTTTATATCTCGCACTTGCTCAGAGAGTTGGGCTGCAACTCGACATCTACACTCCTCCAGGGCATATTTTCATAAGTCACAATGGCCGCAATATCGAAACGACCATGCGTGGAGTCCACATTCATTTTGATGAATACCTCAATATCAATACAAAAAAACTTAAGAAAAGGTCTCTAAAAGAAGTCCCTGGAATGGTCTACATGAACCAGGCCTCGATTTTTTTAGGTACAGGGCGCTGGCAAGAGGCAGCCGCAACCTATGAAAAGGCACTCCGTTTCATGAAAGATGATCGTCAGATCAAAGAACTTCTCGGTTCGACCTACTTTATACTCGGAGAGCAAGGAAAAGCTATCAAGCTTCTTCAAGAAGCAGCAAAGCAGCCGGATAGCGAAACCATATCATCAGATCATCTTGCAGAAGATATTGTACAAGGTAGAGTCTCAAAAGATGCGCTTCAAGCAGTTTTTATGCATGTCGATGAGACGCGTAAATCTATTGAGAAGAAAAAGGATATGCTTGTACAAGCGATGAAGAGCTCGCCTCAGTTTCGTAGTGGCTATCATCTACTTGCCATGCTGTGGGTCGAGCTGAAAAAACCGCAAGAGGCAATTATTTGTTTAGAAAAATTGCACGCTATCGATCCAAATGATATAAGTTGTGAGTACTACCTTGCTGTGCTGTACCATGAGCGATTTAATGACAAAAAGGCCATACAGCATTTTGAAAGAGCAGAAAAAATTGCTGCAGATCATGGAAGTATGCCAAAACCTCTGCAAGAGCTGAAGATTGCATTGCTGACAGCAAGATAATGTAAAAAATATAGGAGACACATATGCGCAAGGTTTTAGCTACATCGATCACACTCATGAGTCTCACTCTCTTTCCTCTCTTTGCAGAAACGCTCCCTCTCGATGAAACTATGAATAAAGAAGATCAACAAAAGATTGGGCTCGATAAAATGAGCGACCCTCAAAAAAAAGCCCTTGAGGAATGGATCACTACCTGGACGAAAAATGTCCTCTCTCAATCCACTACATACCACCCCTCCAAAACTCTACAAGAATGGATTGCATCCTGGCCATTAGCTATCTCTCCTCACAAAAAGGGCTCATCTGATGAGATCATAGCACAGCAAAAACTTCTCAATCGCAAAGTTGATAAGGTAAAAGATCAAGGATCCATTATTGAGCTCAAAGACGGCTCAATCTGGCAAATCGCAGAATATGACACTTATAGATCCAAGCGCTGGATACGAGATGACCAGATCGAATGGGCTCCATCTCAAGATGTACACTTTTCTTATAAGCTTAAAAATCTCACTCGTAGTCAGACCGTGATGGCTGCTATGAAAGCTTCCCCGAGTGAAACAGGTGTCAAAACACCAGAACCTGAAGAATACTATGCTGGCACAGTCAAAGTCACTCAAGTTGATCCTAAAGGAGAAACCATCACGCTTGAAGATAATAAAAGCTGGAGAATTGCTCCTATCGATCAGATGCGTGTGAAAGCGTGGAAAGTCTCCGATCGTATCAAGACTGCCACAAGTGAGGATGTGATCTATAAAAATATACTCACAAATCTCGATAGTGGCGAAACAGTTTTAGGAATACCTAGCGATCCTCATTGAGATAATGAAGTGAAAGCTACCCTATTTATTCTGTATCTCATGAACTTAACAACAACATCCCTATTGATTTTTTAATAAACCCTCGCCTGAATACTAATAATATTGAATTATTTTTCAATTAATTAGAAAATAGTATAAAATTAATACGTCATGTAATTTCATATAAACACTATAATAAGGATATTGTATGCTAACACCCACAAGTTCGGGAGCCACCACAAATGATGAAACTCCCACTAATTATCAATTTCCTTCAGCTATTGTTGAGCGTAAACAAACAATCAATGGGCGCCCTATAGAAATATTAGCGCCAAACCAACGCAAACGGCAGGTCGAAAAAGAGCTAGCAGAAGCAGAGGAAGCAGTAACCTTGTTGTCAAAAAAAGTAGAGCAAAACAGAAAAATAATTCGAAACGAAACCAAAACTTTAGAAAAAGAAATTAAAGCCTCACGAAAATCCCTATGCAGTTTTATTTCTAACACTCTCGCACTCATTTGGAGCAGCTGTCGTCGTCACCAAGATTAATGGAGCCGCAGTGCGAGGTACGTACATCTTGCACATATCGAGCACTGCAATTAAAATATGATCATTCTTTAAAAAATTAGCGCTCGTGATATAACAAAAAGGAATATGTAAATCAGGAGACCCCTATGGCTCAACAAAATTTCACAGAATCTGTCACCTTTGCCATTCAATCAGCCTTTGCAAAAGCAGAGGAGCTTCATCAAACAGAAGTTACAGAAGCTCATCTTCTGTATGGCTTTTTAGATGATCCAGAAGGCTATTTTCAAAGTATCCTAAAGACCTTAAAACTTCCCGGTGATGACCTTCTAAAAAAGACCAAAGAATTCCTTTCTACCTTACCTACAGTCTCTACAGCTCAAGCACCATCTCCTGCAAGATCGTTACAAAATCGCATTCAAGAAGCTGAAAAGCTTGCCAAAGAGTGGAACGACACCTACGTCAGCTCTCCTCACTTCTTCCTTGTCTTCTGGAAAAATAGTGGTGAGCCATTTGCAAGCTGGAAAAACCAACACAAAATCTCCTATCAAGAAGTTGAACGCACTGTAAAATCCATTCAAGGTGACCGGCACATGGACTCTCCTACTGCAGAATCGTCTTTACAAGCGCTGGAAAAGTATTGTCGCAATATCACAAGTCTTGCGCGCAAAGGTAAACTTGATCCAGTAATTGGTCGCGATGAAGAAATCAGACGCACAATTCAGGTTTTGAGCCGCAGAACCAAAAACAACCCAATACTCATTGGCGATCCTGGAGTTGGAAAAACAGCCATTGCAGAAGGACTTGCCCAGAGAATTGTTCAAGGTGATGTGCCCGACTCTCTCAAAAATAAGGAACTCTTTGCTCTCGATATGGGCAGCCTTGTCGCAGGAACCAAGTTCCGTGGAGAATTTGAAGAGCGCCTCAAAGGCATTTTAAAAGAGGTTGAACAGAACGAAGGTAAGACGATCCTCTTCATTGACGAAGTCCACACCCTCATAGGGGCAGGCAGCGCAGAGGGCTCTATGGATGCTGCAAATCTCTTAAAACCTGCGCTTGCTCGAGGTGCGTTGCATTGCATTGGAGCGACAACTTTGAATGAGTATCAAAAGTATATTGAGAAAGATGCAGCTCTCGAAAGACGGTTTCAAAAAGTACTTATAAATGAACCCACTACCGAGGATTCTGTTGCTATTTTGCGAGGGCTTAGAGAAAGATATGAGATCTTCCATGGCGTGCGCATTACAGAATCTGCCATTCATGCAGCCGTCTTCCTTTCAAGTCGCTATATTACAGACCGCTATCTTCCAGATAAAGCCATCGACCTCATCGATGAAGCAGCCAGCTTTATACGCATGCAGCTTGGCAGTCGACCTCTTCCTATCGACAACAAAGAGAGAGAACTTTCTTCTCTTATCGTCGAGCAAGAAGCATTGAAGCGAGAAGATAGCGCAAGTGCTCGTCAAGAGATTAAAAAGCTCGCAGAAAAAATTGCCAATATTCAAGAAGAACTTTCGATCCTCAGACAAGAATGGGAAGGAGAGAAAAAGCTCATTCAATCATTAAAAGAGAAGAAAAATCAATTTGAACAGCTTCGCTTTCAAGAAGAGGAAGCCGAACGCAAAGCTGACTTTCAAAAGGTTGCAGAAATTCGCTATAGCCGTATTCCTGCTCTCCAGCAAGAAATTGAAAAGACCGAAAAAGAGCTCCATGATAAACCCAAGCGCCTTCTTCAAGAAGAAGTTGATGAAGAGCTCATCGCTCATATCGTCTCTAAATGGACTGGTATTCCTATCCAAAAAATGCTTTCAGGCGAAGCTGAAAAGCTCCTCCATCTGGAAAAAGCACTTGATTCTCGTGTCGTAGGGCAAGAGTTTGCAACATCATCTATTGCAGAGGCCATTCGACGTTCAAGATCTGGATTAAATGATCCAGGAAGGCCAATGGGTGCATTTCTATTCTTAGGACCAACAGGCGTTGGAAAAACAGAGCTTGCCAAAGCTCTTGCAGAACAACTTTTCGATAAAGAGGATGCCATTATCCGTATTGATATGTCCGAGTACATGGAAAAGCATTCCATCGCCAAGCTCATTGGAGCACCTCCTGGATATGTGGGCTATGAAGAGGGGGGCCAATTAACAGAGCAGCTTAGACGTAGACCCTACTCTATCGTTCTTTTTGATGAAATTGAGAAGGCGCACCCTGATGTATTTAATATCTTACTGCAAATATTTGACGAAGGGCGTATCACAGACAGTAAAGGCCGTATGGTCAACTGCAAAAATGCACTCTTCATCATGACCTCCAATCTTGGTTCTGAGATTTTGCTAAAAACACAAGGAAAAGGCGCAAAACTTGATTCTAAAGAAGAAATTTTAGCGCTTCTCGATCCTGTGATTAAAGATCACTTCCGTCCTGAATTCATTAACCGTCTCGACGATATCCTCCCCTTCTTGCCACTTAAAGAAAAGGATATGGAAAAGATTGTCTTCATCCAGCTCAACCGCTTAGCAAAACGCCTTCACGAACGTCATATCACACTCCAATGGAAGGAAAATGTACTCGCTCACCTTGCCAAAGAAGGGTATGATCCATTCTTTGGAGCGCGACCACTAAAGCGGCTCATTCAAGACAAGGTCACAAATATTTTAGCGGATGCACTTCTTAAGGGAGAAATCACAGAAAATAATGTTCTCACCCTTACACTGAAGGGCGAGGACATCAGCTTTACAAAAAGTTAATCTGGCACTACTAAATGATAGGAAAACTGCTGATTTTGCCCTTGGGACTGAAGAGGAATAAAACCCCAGGATGTAAAGTCAACAATGTTTTTCCCGCTTGAATGCTCAATATAGAGGGAAGAGACAAAAGCTCCTGTCGGCGAGGAGGAACTTGTCTTTTCCTTTAAATAAATCATAATTGTATAAATCCCTTTCATCACAGGTGTGATTGTCAGCGTCTTATCAGCAGGTGATGCCTGCAGGCTAATCAGTTCACCTGTTGTGATGGTCAAATCAGGAGCGATTACAAGAAGCTGCCACGTACCTGTTGGTAAAGGATTACCAAAACTTGCACTTGAAGCGAGAGTATGGTAGTGAATAGTAAGAGCCCCATCAATCTGAGGGTAAATAAAGTTCTGTCCATCTGCACCAGTATCACCTCTATCTCCCTTCTCTCCCCGCTCACCTGCAGGTCCCTGAGACCCACATGGTCCAACAGTTCCCTGAGGACCTTGTGGTCCTGCGGCCCCTTGCTTCTTTTTGGAAGAACGAGATTTCTTTGCTTTCGATAGCAATTTTCTTGAATGTTCGGTGTACGAATACTGACTTGCCGAGAAGAGATCATTTATCATTACATTGGTAGCAAAGAAGCAGCATACTAATAGAATTATCGCTCTTTTCATTGTTTTACCTCTTTTTTAGTATTAAACTGATACATACTAAAATAAAAAATTAATTACAATATTAATTAAATAAATAATATTTTAAATAGTTTTGTTATTATTTTTACAGCAAAAGAAACACAGAAGATGCAAAGGCGCAATGGATAGCCGCGCCATGAATGGTGGGCCCCATCTTTAGGACCAAACTCGAGAAAAAATCTACTCCCTGTATAGAGAAGAAGTACAGAAATCCTTCTCTCCTCTCTCTGTGTCCTCTGTGATCTCTGTGGTAAAAAGAATCAAAAAAGGCTTCCCTATGGCATTGTGTGACTACTCTTTGCGCCTTTGCGTCTTCTGTATTCCTTTGCGTTAAAAAATCCTAAAGTCGAGACAGAGATCACAGAGAGGTAACACTCGAGTTCACCAAGACAGGTAAACCCTATCAAAAAGGAGTAAATTGAGTGGTCCGGATTTTGGGGTCCACTAAACAAGAAACCACCATAGCTACTTTCTTGCTCTTTGCGCCTGTGTACCTGACTCGCTCCTTTGCGTTAAAAAGAAACAAAGAGAAGAGATTAACGGATGCGTTTGATCTTGTTGAGGCCATTTAGAGCCGCTACCCGATAGCCTTCAGCATAGGTAGGGTAGTTAAATACCTGATCAATAAAGAAATCAATACGCGCATGAAAGTTCATGGCCACCTGTCCAATGTGGACAACCTCTGTCGCACCACGGCCTATCACATGCACACCTAAAAGCTCAAGGGTATCGGCATGAAAAATAAGTTTTACAAGCCCTACATTACTGCCATCAATATGACCACGAGCAATTTCATAATAGTAAGCTCTACCTACTTCATAACGAAACCCGAGTTCTTTGACATCCTCTTCTGTATATCCACAGGTTGAAATCTCAGGAATGCTATAAATGCCCATAGGATAGACCAAAGGAAAGAGATGCGTCTCCGCACCAAAAGGATGGCGGGCTGCAAGACGACCTTGCTCCATGCTTGTCGAAGCAAGGCACGGCCCTCCAATCACATCCCCTACTGCATAAATATGAGGAACTATAGTTTGAAAAAGTGCATTCACAGGGACATAGCCTTTTTTATCAACACTGAGTCCTGCATTTTGCAACTGTAACTTATCCACGTTGGCAGTTCTACCAAGCGCATAGAGTAAAATATCTGCCTCAGCCTGTCCGCCGCCTTTAAACTGAACCATCGCCTTATCACC
>JAQGPK010000114.1 GCA_028293095.1 Chlamydiia bacterium
GAAGGCACTTTTGACTCTTGGTCGATTGATCCAGAATATGCAAAAACAAAAAAAGAGCTCTTTGAGTGCTACACTAAGGGGTATGACGAGGCGCAAGCTCTGTATCAGAAAAGCTTGCATAAACTTAAAGGGTATGCAGCAGTTCACAACATGAAAATAGAAAGCATGCTCCTCCCATTTCAGTCGCTCGGGAAGATTTTTAAAGAGCCTTTACAGTCAAAGGCTTTCATGAGGCCACTTGAAGATTATCGGACAGTCAATGTTCCTTTAGATATTAATCTATGGGAAGAAGAATGGCGCGAGATGCGGCAAAGAAAAATAGAGGAACAAATCGCATCGATCTCTCTTACTCCTTCGCCTGTCCAAGCAGAAGAAAAGAAAGAAGAAAAAAAATCCCCTGTAGTCTCTGCTTCACCAAAATCCTCCATTTCACTTCCCTTTACTTACAATGCTTGGGTTGCAGACTGGTTTGTAAACCCAGAAAAAAATCTTACCCACCAAAAGTATTGCACATCAAAAAAGCAGCAGGTTGTTGAAGCCCATACCTTTGCTCAGGCGATCGATCACTTTGCCAAAGTTGTTGGCATTCGTGGGCGCTACCAGAGTAAGAATAATCCGAGTAAATGGTATGAAAGTTATACGATTAGTGTTGAAATTGAGGATATGGAAGGAGAGAAAAGGCGCGAGTACATTACCTATGGTTTTCATGAAAAGACAGGCCTATTAGAGCACAGGAGCCTGACGATTGCGACACAAGAAGAGGATATTGCAGCTCAGCTGGAAGAGGGATATGATCAATTTGACTGGCCTGAGCTTAATGCTGAGAAGAATAAAAAGCTCCTCAAGGAAATCAGCTTAAAGCTATGTCAGAAGTATGGTGCATCCGATAAAAGCTGCCTGGTTGAGGTGAGCGAATACACGCTTACCTTTTGGGATAACAAGAATCAATGCTGGATTCAAATTATGAATCCTCGAGGCGTTGATGCCTTGAGGGCAATGGTGTAGGGAATCTGGACAAGATCAAGATAAGCGATAGCGCTACCATTTATTGAATAAAGCGCAGTTTTGTCAATTATTCATTTTTATTATCTACTTCTTACTATTAGAAGAATTAATAGCAAAATAGGCTCCTTTAAGCTCATCGTCGAGTTCTAGCTCGAGTTCATCCACAAGCTCGGCAGCAGATACACAGGCAGTGAAAGGCTTTTGTGAGGAGCTTCTAGATGCTGCATTCAAAGCAAAAGAGCGAGATAAAATATCAGAAACTGTGCTCACCTATATCATGCATGTGCTGGCTCAATCTGAATTTCAAGCAAATCCTGCTCAGTACATCGATACATGGAAAAAACGAAGGGATAAAGAAGGTACTGAGGTGCATTGCACAGGAGATCAAGCGCGTGATTTTATAATAGCTGCTTTGACGCAAAAATAGGAAGTTAAAGAAGTTTGGAATTCATGCGAAAGGATTTGCATGCGCACTTGTCGTGGTTGTAGCAAATTTTTTTGATTTCTTTCTTCTTGAAATGAGAGAGGGGAGTTTTGAAGAGCAGCTGAAGCGTTCATCTGAAACGCACGAGCAAGACCTTACCTACTTTGGTATTGTCTTATTTGGAGAGTGGGAAAAGGTGACTGCTATAACTAAGAAATTCTCCCTCATGAAGTAATTTTTTATCCCGAACTCATCGTATAAATGAGTTAGGGAAGATAGAATTTTTAAAATTCATATGTGCTACCATGGAATTTCTCTTACTATGAGGTACATGATGAATGAAGTTCTAAGTCATGATAGTACTCCCTTGAGAGTAGGGAGCTCTCCCTCTTTGCAAATTCGCTTTTCTGCGATGATTGGCAATGTCTTAAAAAATTATGACAGCTCTTTATATGGTCTTTTAGCTCCATTTATTGCGCCCCTTTTTTTTGATAATCGAGATCCGCTTCTAGCTCTTATTTTGACCTACGCACTTCTTCCAGTTGGAATGCTAACAAAGCCAATTGGAGCGTTATTCTTCGGTCGGATAGGCGATCGCTTTGGCAGAAAACAGGCTCTTTTTCTTTCACTCTTCGGCATGGCTTGTGCAACGTTTATGATGGGTTGTATTCCAACGTATAAAGAAGTAGGCGTACTTGCTCCCGTGTTACTTACTTTAGCAAGGATGTTTCAGAGCTTTTCAGCAGCAGGCGAAGGAGTTGGCGCCGCAATTTTTGTACTCGAGCACACGTGCCAAGAAAAGAGAAGCTTTATGAGTAGTCTGTATGGTGTTTCGACAATCATAGGGACATTTTTGGCATCAGCACTTATCGCATTTTTTAGTTCATTGGGAACTATTGAGAGCTCCTTTCGATTTTTATTTTGGTTTGGAGGGCTGACTGCTTTTTTGGGTGCTTTTTTGCGGTATGCAACCGAAGATACAGAAGAATTTAAGATAATTCTAAGAAAAACTTCTATTGTTGAGACTATCTTTACATATAAAAAAGAATTACTTTTTACTACTCTTGCCGCTGGATTCTCTTACACGACCTATTCCACAGCCTTTACATTGATGAATGGCTATGTGCCAATGATTTCATCAATCTCAAAAGAGGAGCTTATGAAGATCAATACAGCTCTTTTGGGTGTCGATTTTATTCTGCTTCCATGCTTTGGCTATCTTACCTATAAAGTGAAAAAAGAGGTCATGATGGCAACTGCTGCTTTATGTCTTGCAGTAGGTGCAATTCCTTTATTTCATCTTCTGTATGAGCCGACAATTGCAAAGGTCATTTTCCTTCGGCTTACAATCGTCATGTTAGGGGTTGCCTTCGCAGCTCCCTACCATGCTTGGGCAATCACTCAAGTGCCTCCCCAACATCGCTATACCATTCTCTCTTTAGCAGGAGCCTTTGGCTCGCAATGTATAGGGGCACCTACTGCATCAATATCACTTTGGCTCTATCGTCAAACAGGGTGTGTGATAGCGCCAGGCTTTTACCTCGCAGTTATTGCAAGTGCGGCTTTTTATTCTGTGCTGAGATGCCAGCAGAAGAGGAGCGCTTCACAGATAGTTGAGTAGACCACTCACT
>JAQGPK010000118.1 GCA_028293095.1 Chlamydiia bacterium
AAATAACCAATACTATTTGAAGTAAGTTGAAAACAGTACTTCACTGAAAGCGCAACAAGTTATGTAACTACTTTAAAATGGGCAATACCATCATCTGTAATACCTGAATTTCCTGTAAGATCAAGAGCTGTTAGTGAAGTATTTGCTGAAAGTATGCAAAGATGTCTATCTCCAAGGCCACATGCGCCTAATGAAAGCGCGGTAAGATGGGGAAATAGGATTGGCAGGCTTTGATAAGTGAGTACACGGGGCACTGGAAGAGGTGCTGGCGGACGACGAAAGCAGCTACAGAAAGCTTCCTCATTTTCCTTTTTTAACGGGTTCATAGTAAAGTTTAGTTTTGAAATAGACTTTCCATAAATTTCTAGCTTTTTATAAAGGGATGGGGGAATTTCATTCCGATATTTTATAGCAAGGGCTGTTAAAGCAAGTAATTCACTTTTGGATGATTTAATATATTCAGCGCGGATTTGATAAAAGCGCCTAGCAGTAAGGCAAAAATTTTTCACACTACTGTCACATTCTGTCGTCATAAAGAGCTCTTTATTTTGTAGGAAGTGCATGATCGCTAGAATTATTTCTTCTGACAAGTGCGTAAATGATTTCTTAGAAGTCGGTGTTGCAGTAGAAGCGCTAGAGGTAAGCTGTAGTCTTGCCATCGAATTCGTGAGTGTCGTTTCATAAGCTACTGATTGCATAGTGAGTTTTTTTGGTATCTATTTTTTATAAAATGGCGCTATAACCCCTTCAAATTGAAGGGGCAAACTGTAATTAAAAAGGTATAAAAATAACAAGCTAAAATGACGCAATATTTTTTAGAAAATAGTTTGTCATTTCAAATAAATCCAACGCAATGAGATACTCATTTTTTATGAAAGCAACACATCAAACCTTATTATGCATGAACTTCGCGAACAAATTACTTTAGAAAGTTCTGGTCAAAAAATATTTGGTATACTTCATCTTCCCAATAGCCCACCGCAAAAACAGTTTCCAGCAGTTCTTTTATGCCATGGTTTCGGCGGTAATAAAAGCGGGAAATTTCGCCTTTTCGTGCGACTTTCAGAACGATTAGCAAAAGAGGGAATTGCCTCCTTTCGTTTTGATTGTCGGGGGGCAGGAGATAGTGAAGGTGATTTTGCGGACACAACAATTCAAGGCCTCATAGATGATACAAAAGTTGCCATGGATTGGCTATGCCAACATCCTCGCATAGATTCTCATCATATCTCTATCCTAGGCCGCTCACTTGGTGGGATGATTGCTGTTTTATCAAGCTCCTCCTTTATACTCTCATCTATTATCCTGTGCGCCCCTGTTTTTGATGCAAAGCCCTGGTTACAGCGAAGTAAAGATCACTTTGAACATCAAGGTGTTTTAATGGGTGAGACCTTTCTTCAAGAGTGTAAAGAGCTTGATGTCATCTCCAAACTACGCCTTTTAAACCATGTGCCTCTTTTACATATTCAAGGAAATCAAGATAAGACGATTGAAAAATATCATAGCAAGCAGTATGAATTGGAACGCTCGCAAGCAGTTGCAGAGACAAAGTTTATACAGCTTCTGGCATCCGATCACGATTTTGCAGATGTGAAGGACCAAGAAGTGTTTCTGGAGGAGATAGTGAAATGGATGAAAAAAAAGACAACCAAGAGTTAAGCCCTTTACAAAAAGCTCGCTTAAAGTACTCCCCAAAAATCCCTCAAATACTTCAAAACATCTCTGCAGTTAGTTTTGAGATAGGCGATCAAAGTTTATCAGTTGACTCTTTCCCACAAATTTCCTTAAACCCTCAACTTCGTCTTATTTCACAGGACCTAGAAACGCTCTCAAAACCTCTGAGAGTTGGCGTTGTTCTTTCTGGAGGGCAAGCAGCAGGTGGCCATAATGTACTGACTGGACTTTTTGATGCGGTACAAGAACTTCATCCTGAAAGTCGACTTTTTGGCTTTCTAAATGGCCCTTCAGGAATCCCTAAGAAAAAATATATTGAACTCACAAAGGAGTATCTAGCACCTTTTAGAAATCAAGGTGGCTTTGATGCGATCGGCTCAGGTCGCACTAAAATAGAGACCCCCGATCAATTTGAAGAGGCTTTAAAAACGTGTCAAGAGCTTGATCTTGATGGTCTTCTTATTATTGGGGGTGATGATTCCAATACAAATGCAGCGCACCTTGCGGAGTTCTTTTTAGAGCGTGGCTGCAAAACCTCTGTAATCGGCGTGCCCAAAACAATTGATGGAGATCTACAAAATGAGAACATTGAAATTTCCTTTGGCTTTGATACTGCCTGCAAAATCTATTCTGAGACTATAGGAAACATTGCTCGAGATGCCATCTCCGCTAAAAAGTACTACTACTTTATCAAACTGATGGGCCGTTCTGCCTCTCATGTCACGCTTGAATGTGCACTCAATACTCATCCCAATCTTGCGCTCATTGCAGAAGAAATTCAAGAAAACAAAGAGACGCTTGTAGATGTAGCTTCAATGATTGCAGATCTTGTAGTAGCTCGTAATGAGCAGGGAAAAGAGTATGGAGTGATTTTAATTCCGGAAGGCGTCATTGAGTTTTTGAGCGATATAAAGGCTCTTATTAAAGAGCTGAATCTATTGTTAGCGACATCTGGTGTGCATTCAAAAAATCTTGAAGAGCTGCATAGCTTTTCGAAAAAAATTGAGTATATCGTTCCACTTTTGAGTGAAGCTGCAAAGAGCTGTTTTATGCTTTTACCATCTCTTCTTCAAGGCCAATTTCTGATTGATCGTGATCCTCACGGGAATGTTCAAGTGTCAAAAATTGAAACTGAGCGGCTTTTTATCCATGTTGTCGAAGAGGAGCTTTGCAAGAGACGAAAAAGAGGGGAGTATCATGGCTCTTTTTCAGGTCAGCCAATTTTTTGCGGATATGAAGGGAGAGCGTGCCTACCTAGTAACTTTGATGCAGACTACTGCTATAGTTTAGGAAGACTTTCTGCCGCGCTTATTCGCCATCAAAAAACTGGCTACATGGCTGCAATTACAAATTTGAATAAACCTGCAGCTCTTTGGAAAGCAATTGGTGCACCTTTACATGCTATGATGGGGCTAGAGTCACGCAATGGAAAACTAAAGCCTGTCATTAAAAAAGCTCTTGTCAATTTAACAAGTGGCTCTTTTCAACAATTTACAAAACTAAGAGAGCTGTGGCGCCTTCAAGATCATTACGCACAACCAGGACCTATACAATTTTTTGGCCCGAAAGAGATTGTAGACAGTATCCCTTTGTCACTTCAATAGCAGCTCTTGCGCAATCTAACTACTGCATGCAGCATAACCCCTCACTGGGAGGTACGCTTGTAAGTGTAACGTTATTGAGAGCTGCGGTGTTTTCTTGATGCAATTGCTCGGTCAATTCAGCCTGAGTAGATAGCTCCGCTTCTGCAGCTTTTCTAATCAGTTCATTAGGTATGAGACTTGCAAGTATACGCGCCTTTTGAAGAGGAAGTTTTGGAACAATAAGATTCTCAATGGCATAGGAGATCAGCTCTTTTGCGTTATGAGGAGTGTCAGCACAATATTCAAGAGCATTCTCAATTTCCTCTTTCATTCCATTTATATCCTCCTTTTCGAGGCAATTCATTAAAGATTGAAAGATCCTATTTTCTGTAAACCATTCGATAGCGGTTTTTTGACAGGGGATCAATGCAGCAATATGTATGGCAAATTTTGGGTTCTCATTAACCACTTTTGTTGCAAGCTTTGCAAGGGTTGAAGAGTGCATAGGATTGCCGCTCATATAACTTTTAATATGCGCAAGAACTACTCGTGTATCTTGATCGCGACATTTTAAACATAGATTAAATAGAAAAGAGGAAAGAAGCATATCTCTAACACTTGCAGGGTATGCTCTTTTCATATAGTCAAGGGAAGTGTCTACTCCCCATTTTTTATAAATCAATTGCGTTGTGTTAGAAAGTTTCCTTACTTTATCATGATCCTCGTTTGTTTTAACTTCTGTAATCTGCGCTATAAACTGAATCGCTGCACCTGTTTCACTCCTCGAAAAGAGTTTCTTAAGGGCACATGCATAATGATGATCCAAGCTTAATATACTCGTACTCTCAGTAATGAAAAAAATTGCTTTGTTTACCCGATATACAGTAGCCATAATTTTTTTTGCAAAAGAAGCAATTATATCAAAGAAGGGGTCTCGATTTGGCTCTATTGCTTTTATGGTGCTTTTTAGACTCTGCCAATCAAATTCCAGTGTTTCCATGTAACACAAGAGAGTTTCCATGCTTTGTATATACTTTGATTTCTGATGAATTCCATTTTTCCCAATTTCTGCTTTGATATCGACTATTGCTTTTTCAATGCGCGATGTGAGAGTTTCTTCTTGCCTTTGATACTGGTAACTACTATCAAGGCTATTTGCCATAAAATTTTGATAAAGTTCATGTGACTCGCCATATATATTGATAATATTATTTCTAATTGTAATCATAGGTACTACTTTGTTGTTTTCTGACTATAGTTTATTAAAATTTCCTCTTCTGCCGCTTTTCTAATCGTCTCATCAGGAATTAAGCTTGCAAGTAGACGTGCTTTTTGAATCCTTAGTGTCGGTTTAATAAGATTTTCAATTGCATAGGAGATCAGCTCTTTTGCGTCATGACGAGTATCAGCGCAGCATTCAAGCGCAAAGGTGATTCGCTTTTTAACTCCCTGTATATCAGTAGTAGCTCGAACATTGATTAAAAATGAAAAAATCTGGTTTTCTGTAAACCATTCGATAGCGGTTTTTTGACTGGGTATTAATGCGGCAATTTGTATGGCAAGTTTGGTATTATTTTTTAAAACTTTTTTAGCTAGATGAGCGAGTGTTGCAGAATGCGCGGGATTTTCACGGAGATACCTTTTGATAAGTGATAGGACTATTCCGGCTTCTTGATCATGACCTACCAAGGATATTTTATAAAGAAGGGAGGAAAAATGAACATAGATTAGCTGTGTTGGATGTAGTTTCTCTATGTAGTCAAGAACTGCATCTAGCCCACATTTGATATAAACCAATACTGGCAATTGAATGCACAGTTCTTCTGCATTATTTTTTGGGATATGTTCTATAAATTGTAGTGCAGTAGCAAATCCATGTTTTGAATAAAGTGTACTAAAGGCAGCTACGCAGTGATTTATTGCTCGAAAGCCGCCCTTGTCTTCTAGGATGAAAAAAATCGCGCTGTTTATCCGGTACAGGGTAGCCATGATTCTGTTTGCAGAAGAGCTAAGTTCATTCACGTATGGATTACTATTTTGTTCTACTATTCGTATGGTACTTTCCAGATCCAGCCAATCACATTTCAATGTTTCGAAGTAACAGTACAAACTTTGCATTTTCACATTTTCTAAAGTCTTTGGACTCTCTTGATATTGAGCTTCTCTCTCACGTCTACAAACTTCATTTTTTATATTTTCCAAAGTTTTTATAATCAGCAGAGTGATCGTCTCTCCTTGTTCTCGATAGCGCTTAATAACAACAGGCTTATTTGGTGCAAAAAGTTGAAAAATTTCAGCGGATTGACCAAATATTGAAATACTATTACTGCTAATTGAGTTCATTATTCATACTCATTTGTTTCATTATTAATACTAGTTACTTGCAACTCCGCTTCTGCAGCTTGCCTGATAGCCTCATCAGGAATTAAGCATATAAATGTACGTCTCGTCTGAAGGTCAAGAGCTGGAGTAATAAGATTTTCAAGTGCATAGGAGACAATTTCCTTTGCACTGTGGATCGAATCAGAACAACATGCAAGAGCAAGCGCGATTTCACTCTGCACAGTTTCTACGTCTTCCTCTTCTAGAGTATCAACTAAAAACGAAAAAATTTCACTGTCAGTAAACCATTCTATAGCAGTTTCTCGAGAGGGAATTAAGGCTGCAATTCGCATTGCAAGTTCAGGGCTTCTTTCTACAGTACTTGTTGCAAGATGTGCAATTGTAATGGAGTGCACGGGATTGCAGCTCAAATGGCTTTTGATGATAGTAAGCGCTGCTTGATCATTTTCTTCTATGCCTGTCTCGAGTAAATTTTTGATGAAAAGAAGAGTAAGAGTGCTTTTTGCTTTTGGCTCCTGCTCCTTAAGAAACTGAATGACTGCCTCTAACCCGAGCTTCTCATAAATTAAAGTTGGTAAAGAAGAATTCATCTCAGCTCTTGATTCTTCGCTAACAATCTGTTCTATAAAATGCTGAGCACTCCCTATTCCATGTTCAGAAAGAAGCTGGGTAATGGCTGATGTGTATTGCTTATGCAAGAGTTCTTTGTAAGGAGTTAAAAAAATAAAAATTTCCTTATTAGTCTGATGCGCTATTTTCATAATTTTATGAGCCAGAGCAGTGAGTGCGTTTGTCGACGCTTCATTACCTTGTGTTATTTGTCGTATCCTATCTTTTAAAACTAACCAACCGCTTTGTATTAGCTGTAATTGTGATTGTAGAGTCTCTAGTTTTGCTTTACTCAATGCTTGATCGATGATCCTCGTAATCTTTTCTTCTTGCTCTTGATGTAATTGAATGAGAAGCGGCTGGTATATCGCTATAGGATAAATAATTGAACTACATTGGCCAAATAATGAAATGATATCTTCTTGAAGTGTTAACATAAATTACTACTTTTTTTAGTTTATGAAATGGCAAGCTACAAAGTGGTCTTTTTGATGCTCTTTTAATAGAGGTTTTTCTTGTCTACAAAGAGCTGTTGCAAAAGGGCAACGGGTATGAAATGGGCAACCCGTAGGAGGGTCAAGAGGTGAAGGCGGCTCACCAAGTAAGAGAGTACGCGCTCTTTTTTTTTCCTTTTCTGGGTCTGCGATCGGAACTGCAGAAAGCAATGCTTTGGTATAAGGGTGAAGAGGTGTTCTATAAAGCATTTCTACAGGAGCGAGCTCTACAAGATGGCCCAAATAAAAAACTGCTACCCTATGTGCTAAAAAGCGAAGCGTTGCAAGATCATGGGTGATGAAGAGATAGGTGAGCTGCAATTTAATTTGGAGCTCTTTGAGTAGGTCTAGAATCTGTAGTCTAATTGAAGCATCTAAAGAGGAGAGTGGCTCATCAAGCACGAGAAGCTCAGGTTCTACGCTTAATGCTCTTGCGATCGACACGCGTTGCTTTTGTCCACCAGAGAGCTCATAAGGATAGCGATCTGCAAGTTCTACTGGCAGGTGCACGAGCTTTAGCATCGCATTGACTTGTGGAGGCAGGTCATGCGTGGTAAAAGCCTCTAAGAGGTGCTCTTTGATAGTCATGCGTGGATTTAAGGAGCTATCTGGGTCTTGAAAGATCATTTGCATGTGCTTTCTAAATTTTCTGAGCTCCTTTTGAGATAATTGAGAGAGATCTTGATTACGGAAAATTACTTTTCCGCTTGTTGGCTGCTCGAGTGCTAAAAGAGACTTGCCTAACGTGGACTTTCCCGAACCGCTTTCGCCAACAATACCGATTGTCTCTCCACGTTTTCCAGAAAGCGAAACGTTATTCAGTGCAATGAGATTTTTTTTACCCACAGAATAGGTAACAGTAATGGCTTGTAATTCAAAATGTGGGTATTTCATGCAGACACAATAGTTGAAAGAAGTTCTTTTGTATAGGGATGTTTCGGCTGATAAAAGATATCTGTAACGCTTGCCTGTTCTACAATCTGACCATGACGCATCACGACAACATGATCTGCAATTTGTGCAACTAGCCCCAGGTCATGCGTAATAAAAAGGATACTCATAGCTAGTTTTTCTTTGAGGTCTTTTAATAATTCCATAATTTGCGCCTGTATTGTGGAATCGAGCGCGGTTGTAGGTTCGTCTGCAATCAATAATTTTGGATTGTTAATTAAACTCATGGCGATTAAAACGCGTTGTCTCATGCCGCCTGAAAGTTCATGTGGATAGGCGTGGAAGCGAGCTTTAGGATCAGCAATTCCTACAAGCTGCAGCATTTCTAACGCACGCTCTTTGGGATGATCTAAAAGAGAAGATTCAGTAAGCTGAAAGCCAATTGTCAGCGTTGGATTGAGGGCATTCATCGGATTTTGCGGAATAAAGCCAATTTCTCTATTTCGAAGCTTGCGCATTTCCTGCTTGGATTTACCCACAAGATTTTCGCCGCAATAGAATATTGAACCGGCTTTAATTGTAATTTCAGGAGATAAAAAAAGTCCGAGAATTGCTTGAGCTGTCAAACTTTTTCCAGAGCCTGATTCACCAACAAGAGCTGTTGTCGAAGCCTTGGGGATAGCAAAGGAGATTTCATCGACAAGGATTTTTTCTGTGCCAATAGAAAGCTTATCAATATGTAAAAGATCTGTGCTATTTGCCATCGAACTTTTTTTTAAAATTATGAAGCTGTATTGTACACATTTGCTTAAAGAGATACTAGAGATAAAGCCAAATGTGTCTATTTGGCTCTTATCCTATTTGTAGGCGTTAATTGGGATTCAATTCGCGGTTAATACGAACAATACCAATACTGCAAAGCACTATTCCGAGAATAAAGCCTACTAAAGCGATACTTTCTAAAAGGTGCGATTTATATAGTAGATCAAACCCTGTCGCAACGCTCTGGAACTGTGTGCCGGAAAATTGGATAATCACTATTATGAGTGTTTTTGGGAGAGATGAAAGTATGGGTGCAAGAAGGAAAACAAAAATATCTACCTTAAGTTTTGCCGCAAAGCGGTCTTTGAGAGCAACTCCAAAGTAGGCCAACTCTTTAGCCAGAATAAGAAAAACTGGAATAGCGCTAAGAAATATACCATGCCCGCCGATTGCTAAGACAGATCGGCTTACCTCCGGAGGATTATTCATTATGAAAGGTGTGTTATAGAGGAAAAATACACCTCCTGCGCAGATAATACTAAGAAGCCCTCCGCTGATTCTAAGAAATATTTTAGGGCCATAAAGGAACAAAAGGATTCCGCAAGTAATTCCAAGAGCCCAGAGGATAAGAGAAAAATCTATATTGGGGTACTTATAAGCATTCAGTTCTGCTACTACTTGAGGAATAGTAAATATATGCTTTACAAACAAAGAATAGATGTTTTGTATGGAATGTTTTGCAAAGGCAATGCCAGTTACCAATAAAGCAATCCCTCTCCAATACCATTTCGTAGTGCTTATTCCATTTTCTTGAGGACCTAGCTCGCAGTGACTTAAAAGAGCATAGATTGTAAGAATGAAAAGATTAAGGAGTGCAGCTACAGCAAAATTAACAGCTACCAGACTGTGAGAGAACTCCAGAGTCACTAGAGGCGATCGATTCATCAGATAGAATAAAAATATTAAAATGGGGTATTGGAGAGCTGCCATTTTAAATGTATATCGCTGGTTTGCATATCCAAAAATGAGAACTAATGACAATAGAGGCACTACAACAATGACAAGGTAGAGAACGCCTGTAAAGTAGGATGATTGTATCAGAGAGGGATGTACAAAAAGAGTGAGGGCAAGAGTTGCCAAAATACTCGTGCTACTTATAAAAAACACCTTAAAAGTGCGCTCTATATGACCGTCACGTCCTAGAATAAGAAGTCCACTCCCAGTCAATAGACTTATGGGAAGCACCGCAGCTTTTAAGAAAAGAATAAAGAAGTCCCCTAGTGTTGTGACTACTACTTTATCTTGAATAGAACTCAAAAGAATATTTTCAAAGCTTACAAATAAAAGCATGAAAAACATGCTTATGAATAAAATACTACTCTCTTTTAATGTTTTCATAACTTCCTTTTACATATTGTAAAATTTTAATTAAAACAAATATAATTTAAATTGTAATAAAAATCAAGTTACCTCATTAAAAAAGAGCATAGTGAGCGATCCGATGAAAGATTACCATAATGAATATATTTGTAAAATAGGTGCTCTTTATTATAGACTGTTATTCATGAAACACCTTATTTCCGCACAGATTAAAACTCCACTTGGAGATATGCTCGCCATCGCAGATGAGAGCGCTCTCTATCTTCTAGAATTTGTCGATTGCCCAAGTCTTACTCGCGCGGTAGAGAGTCTTCGAAAAAGATATCAATCTCCTATCTTTCCCGGCTCTAACTCTGTTATCGATCTGATTACACATGAGCTAAAGCTCTACTTTGGTGGCAAGCTGCGTGAATTTACAACTCCTGTCACTTTCTTCGGAACGCCATTTCAAGAGCGTACATGGCAAGAGCTTCAAAAGATTCCTTTTGGGAAAACCTGGTCCTACTCTGAGCTTGCAGTACGTGTTGGAAAACCAACAGCATACCGAGCAGTGGCTCAAGCAAATGGCGCTAACCAACTTCCCATTATCATTCCATGCCATCGAGTGATCAATGCCAATGGTGATCTTGGCGGCTACAACGGTAGCATACGCCGCAAAAAGTGGCTTTTTGACCACGAATCATCTCTTTAAAAGCTTTAAGAAAAGCGTTTCACTCTTGCATGGCAGTAGGGTTGCTTACCTGTCTTTTCGTAATAGTCTTGGTGATACTCTTCCGCTTTATAAAAGGGCTGCGCTGGAACTACTTGCGTTGTAACTTGTAGGCCTTGTTTTTGCAAAATATCAAGTAGCTTGAGTGCAATCTGCTGCTGCTCTTTGGTGTAATAAAAAAGAGCTGAGCGGTATTGAGTGCCATAATCTGGCCCTTGATGATCTTTTTGCGTTGGATCATGAATTTCAAAAAACACTTTAGCTAGCGCTTCATAGCTTGTTTTCTTCGGATCGAAAATAATCTCCACAGCTTCTGCATGACCAGTTTTACCAGAACACACCTCTTCATAGGTTGGATTTACAATAGATCCGCCTGTATATCCAGAGGTGACTTGGATAACTCCAGGAAGCTCTTTCATAAAATGTTCAACGCCCCAAAAACAACCACCTGCAAAAATAGCGCGCTCATTCCCCTCTTTTGTAAAGGCTGGAAGAAAGGTTAAGGAAATCGAATTGACGCAGTGGCGAATGTTTTTTTGAGTCAACCCTTCACCTGCGAAAACATGTCCGAGATGAGCGCCACAGCGATGGCACACAATTTCTGTGCGTCTTCCATCTTGATCGAGATGGCGGTCAATACTTCCTTGAATTTCATCATCAAAACTTGGCCAGCCGCAACCCGAAGAAAATTTATCATCAGAAAGAAAAAGAGGAGCGTCACATTTTTTACAAACATACACCCCAGGCGATTTTGTTTCGTTATATTCACCACTACCAGGCCTTTCTGTGCCCTTTTTATTAATCACTGAATCTTCTTCTTGAGAAAGTGTATGATACCGCATTGTAGACTCCTCAATTGGCTGAGATGTTAAGGACCATGCTATGAAGGAAAATAGGAGCAGAGTAACACAGGCTATACAACTTATTTTCATCATTCTTGCTTTTGTTCAGAAGGTTTGTTCAGTTTCTGTAATGAGAGTAGCCTTCGGAAATCTTCTTCGAATTCAAGGATTTGTAGAGGTGTCATCTTCTTACAGCTCTCGAGGTATTCTGTACTGAAGTACTGTACTGGTTTTTCTTTCATAAATTACCTAAGGCTCTGATCATCTTTATCATTTGACATGTACTAAGTTTCTTTGCTTTGGATCTAAGAGATCTCGTAATCCATCGCCAATTAAATTAAAAGCAAAAATAGTCATTGTAACCATGCAAGCCGGTGCAAAAAGGCGCCAAGGATAGTAACGCATTGCCGAGAGTCCATCACTTGTCATCGAACCAAGACTTGCCATTGGTGGTTGAATACCAATACCAAGAAAGCTTAAAAAGGCTTCTGCAAAGATGGCCTGTGGAATGGTGAGCATCAGCATCGCGATGAGTGTTCCACCAATATTTGGCAAAATATGGCGAAAAATGATTGCAGAAGGCGAGAGGCCTAAAGCATAGGCGGCTTTGACAAAATCGTAGTGTTTGATCCGTTGCACCTGAATGCGGGTGAGGCGTGCCATTTGAATCCAGCCGATAAGGCACATGGCCGTCAGGATTGAAAGTAGGCCAGGGCCGATAACCGCTGCAATCAAAATGACCGCTAAAAGGTAGGGGAGACTGTAGATAAAATCTGCAATCCTCATCATGACTTGATCGCACATGCCGCCAGCATAGCCCGAAATCGTTCCCCAACTCACGCCAATCAATACATCAAGTATTGCCGCTAAGCTACCGATAATAAGAGAGATTCGTAATCCAGTCGCAACGCGTGTTGCCATATCTCTTCCTAAATCATCCGTACCAAAAATGTGGAGGGCAGAGGGAGGCATATTTTTTTCTGCTAAGTGAATTTCGTCGTAGCGATAAGGGCTAACGAGAGGAACAAGCAGCGCAAAAGTAATGATGATACCAAGAAAAATGATGCCCGTAAGGCAGCTTTTATTTCGCATAGAGTGTCACCCTTGGATCAAGTAAACTATTAATAAGATCAATGACTGTGTGAACGCCAAGTAGTATAATACTATAAAAGAGCGTAAGGCCACCAATGACAGGATAATCGCGATTCATCACACCAGTCACAAACCACTGCCCAAGACCTGGAACTGCAAAGATACGCTCGACGATAAAACTTCCAACCAAAATATTGGTAATAACAGGCCCTAGATAACTCAAAATAGGAAGTGAGGCATTTTTCAACACGTGAAAGGTAAAAATTTGACGCAGTCCTAACCCTTTCGCATGCGCTGTATGGATATACTCTTGGTTTAAAACTTCTAAAATGCTTGCTCGAAGGAGTCTGGAAATCATGCAGCAAGGACCAATGGCAAGCGCAATAGCTGGCAGTATGGTATGCATAAAGGAGTGAAAGCGAGCGATAGGAAAGATTGGAAAATAGATCGCGAAAAAAAATTGGAGTGATGAAGCGAGCACAAAACTTGGAATCGAAATACCTAAAACAGCTATGACAGTTGTAAGCTTATCTTGAAGATGACGGTGTCGCATGGCTGCAATAAAGGCAAGGATTGCACCACAAGGAAGTGCGATCAAAAGAGCCTCGATTCCTAAAAGAGCAGAAACTGGGAAGCCTTGCGCAATGATTCCATTGACAGTCTGTGATGGATATTTCAAGGATGGTCCAAACTGAAGCGTAAAAATCGACTGTAGATAGCGTAGATACTGAACATGCAGAGGATCATCTAAGCCATAAAAACGACGCAAATTCTGAATGCACTCTTCGGGAATACCTTTATCATCTTGAAAAGGATCTCCAGGCACTGCTTTCATTAGAATAAAAGTGGCTGTCGCGATTACAAAAATAGTAATGAGGGAGAGGAGGAGTCGTCGAAGAAGAAATGGTGCGAGTGTTTTCATAGTCAATACAGCATGCTAAAAGGTTTTTTGGTAATAGTTTTCACCAAAGAAACGAATGATAATGGTACATAAGTATGATAGCGTTAAATATTTTTTAACGCAAAGGAAGTACAAGAGACACAAAGGCGCAAAGTATAGGAAATGTACTTTTATAACGGACCCATCTTGAGGATTAAAAGTTAATTAGAGCTATTCTTTTGTCCTATACTTGCCTCTTTCAAATCCACCATTCCTGTCGGCGATATCGAAATATTTTTTAAATCTTTGCTCTGCACAAAGTTGTAGGTGTAATGAAAGATTGGGAATATAGGGAGCTCTGTCATGAGTATAGTCTCTGCCTGAGTTAAAAGTTGGAGCCTCTCATCTGAACTTGTACATTTTTCCGACTGTTCAAGCAGCGCTTGATAGCTCTTATTTTCCCACTGGGTGTTATTCGTGCCATTAGTTTTCTCTTGGAAAACTGCTAAGAAATTAATAGGATCATTAAAATCGGCAATCCAAGAGCCGAGTGCAAGCTGATAATTTTTCTTATTCACCTTCTCGTAAAAAGTTTTGCTTTCATTTGGTTCAAGTACGACTTGAAGATCAAAGGCGTCCTTCCAGTTCTGTTGCAAAGCTTGAGCAATTTTCTGATTTCTCTCATTTGCGACGTAAATTAAACTGATTGTCGGAACTGATTCCTTTGTTAGCCAGAGCTCTGCAAGGCCATCAGTAAAGAGTGTCTCTGCATTTTTGACACTTTTTACTGGTAAAAAATCATTTTTGAGTAGGTGCAGACAAGGTGGAACAAAACTTCGAGCTGGCAAATAGCCGCCTTGCATAATGTGATCACAAATACCTTTACGATCGATCGCATAGCAAAAGGCTTGTCTGATTTTTTGATTTGTAAAAAGTGGTCTTTCAACATTTACACGAATGATTTGGGTACCTGCAGCTGGAGCATTCTGTAGATTGTTATGCTCTTTCAATGTGCGTATTGCATCCGGTGGAATCGAAGAAAGAGGCGAGCCGGCAAAATCGAGCTCGCTATTTTCAAACATGTTTAACGCTGTAGTTTCATCAAGAGTTGCAAAAGACACTTTATTGAAATATACTTTCTTAGCGTCCCAGTAGTGAGGGTTTTTCTTCACAATGACCTCTGACTCTGGTATCCAGGAGTCCAGTACAAAGGGTCCGTTTGTTACCTTACCGTCAACTATACTTTTTGAATCTTGACACATTTTCTGAGGAACTGGAAAAAATGGATGAAATGCGAGAAGCTCTTTAAAATAGGCTGTCGGCTGTTCAAGAGTCACTTCTAAATGAGTGGGATCAATTACTTTTATCCCAACTGTATCTTTTGAAGTCTTTCCCTCGTAAGCTGCTTTTGCATTTTTAATTACAAAAAGTTGATAGGCATTAGGCGCTCGAAATTCAGGATCAAGCGTTGTTTTCCAGCTATATTCAAAATCAGCTGCTGTCACAGGATCACCATTTGACCAAGTACAGTCTCTCAGAGTAATTAAATATGTTCTTTGATCTGAGGAGATAGCGATATCTTGTGCGATGGCAGGAACAATGACTCCCTCTTGATTGACCGCGGTTAATCCTTCAAAAAGAGTTCGTACAATATTAATAGAGGTGAGATTGCGCGCTTTACGAGGATCTATGGTAGCCACTGCATCATTGATCGAAAAGCGAGCCTCTTGTGTTGTTTCAAGAGGGTGCTTTGGTTTTAGTAGCTCTTCGGATGCTATTTTTTGAGTCTCTTTTGGGTCTGTTGAGTTACAGCCAGAAAATGTTGTAAGAAGGCCACACAAAAGCGTTACTGTCTGATAATGGCGCATATAGACCCCGAAGTTTTTCAATTGAGTAAATGCCATATAGAGGTTTTCGTCAAGAGGTTATTGAGGTAAACAGACCTTTTTATAAAAACCATTTAATTTAGATTTATAGTTCGAAATTTTAGAAATTTAATTCTAAAAATAATTTTAATATTATTCCGTTTTATTTACGAGACACTCTCTAATTTTTTACGACTTCTTACTCGAGCTCTTAGTTTAGGAAAGAGTTTTATCCTTTTATGTATTTGCTGCGCTTCCCAAAGATTATAATCATTTTGTAACTGCATCCAAAATTCCGAACTTGTGCCAAGAGCATCTGCCAAATCTAATGCTATTGTTTCAGTAATTGCTCTCTTTTCTCGAATGATTGCGCTGAGCTTTGGTTGGGTCCAGCTTCCAGATAAATGTTTAACAAATTCTGTCTGAGAAATTTCTAATGGTTTTAAAAATTCTTCCCAAAGGATTTCTCCAGGATGAACGGGTTTTCTATATTTTGGCAGCATAATTTTACCTAATGATAATCTATAATTTTTACAGCTTCAGCGCTTTCTCCAAGCCATTTAAAGATAACTCGATACTGATTATTAATGCGAATACTATGCATTCCCTTTAAATTACCATGCAGTACTTCTAAATGGTTTGATGGCGGCACTCTGATGTCATCTAAGCGAGAAGCTGCTTTGATTATGGCAAGTTTTCTATAGGCTATACCCCATAGTACTTGAGGCAATCGTCTCATAGCTTTTTTTGATCGCTTCCCGTTATAAATGTCTTCTGTTTCTTCATCAGCAAATGAGATAATCACTCACGACTCCATAATCTCGTCTTATTTTCATTATATCACATAATGATATAAATCCACCAAGATTTTTCTTTTAAAGAATGAAAATGAGTGAAAGCTTCTTCATAATAGAACGAAGTGGTAAAAAGTGTGTAAAACTCCTTTTACCACTGTTTTATTTGTTACTATCAGGCGTAGATATGGTAAAGAGTAACTTTTTCAAATCCCAGCCTCTCGTATAAAGGGATTCCGATTGGAGAGGAAATCAAGCCGATATACGCGCAACTCTTGAGCTTTGCAAATTCTATAAGACTATATAACAAAGTACTCGCATAGCCTCTATTTCGCTCCTTTTCTATAGTTGCTATATTATAAATATAGGCACCGGCATTTGTAAAAAGTAAAGTGCCAGTCGAAACCACAATCCCATCCTTTTTAGCAATAAAATGAAAAAATGGGCCATTTAAACCAGCTTTTTGAAATACCGCTGTATAAGGTGTAGATACAGATTCTGGAAAATGAAACGCAGAAGTTATCACCTCTCCCCATTGTAAAAAATCTTCCTCACTAGATACCTGTTTAATGCATATTTCCTTAGAGATTTGAAATGGCTTTACTTGCTGCGTCTCTATAACTACTGCAGGGAATTCTCCGAGCAGATGAAGACCCCTTTTCTCCAAAGCTGCTCGAAGGTGCTTTGGTTCTTTTTCTACATCTACCCACCAACTATGCGGTAGTTTCTTTTCTTTGAAATAGCCCGTCACTCTTTTGACAATAGTATCTACTTGAGTATCCGGAATTGAACATTCGATCACTCCATTCAATAAGGCAGCCTCCATGCCAGTTTTGACAAAGATGCAGCCCTCTTCTTTTTTTAACGGAACTTGCAAATGCTGGTATGAGGCTTGCGTACACCCACTTATAAATTCTTTCTTGGTGGGTTGCAGTTTTTTTTGTCCAGTATATAACATACATAGCTCCTTTGTTATGGGTTATAAAAACTAGTATGAATGAGAAGTAAAGAAAGAGAGTACCGTAACGATT
>JAQGPK010000121.1 GCA_028293095.1 Chlamydiia bacterium
AGTGAGTGCAGTTGGTGTAAGCTGTTCTCTCTCCATAATAATTTCTGTAAGCGCTTCTGGATCAATATTAAGTTTTGACGCTATTTTTTGACAGGCAGCACTAATTACAGCTTCTTTGATTTCTTCGTGAATATCACAAATGACATCACCCTTGTTGAGCGCTCTTAGAAGATTGTAACTATGTTTTTCAGCTTTTCTAGCCGCTTGTGGATTTTCAAGTAGCCACTCTTCAATTTCTTCACGATTGAATCGAAAGTGGTTCTGGATTGAATAAGCAGGTATTTTTCCTTGATCGATCCATTCTAGGAGGGTCTCTATTGGTACATTCAGTAACTCTGATACTTCTTTAACTTCTAGATCCATATATATTAAATACCTTCAAATAACTTAGTAATTTCTTCTGGGCTTGTAGCTGCAAGCATTTCTTTACGTAGGTTTTCATCGCGAAGGGCTGTGGTAAGCAAAGAGAGAATTTGTAGATATTCTGTCTGCTTATCGTCAGGGCCTCCGATGAGAAAAATAAGTCGTACAGGTGCTCCATCAAGCGCATTCCATGGAAGACCACGTGATAAAACCCCGATTACCAAAAAGAAGTCATGATAACTTGCAAGTTTAGCATGCGGTATTGCAACTCCCATTCCTATTCCTGTAGAGACGATTTTTTCTCTTTCGTAGATAGCATTGAAGAATTTTTCTCCATCGGGAAGAGCTTTTATTTTTAAAGATGCCTCTATAAGCAACTTAAGAGCATTTTCTTTTGTTGATGCGTCGATAAAGCAAATTAGATTGTTGTTCACATAATTCGATATTTTCATAACCATCGCGGTGAAATTTGAAGACCAAAGCATCATTTTGGCGTTTCAAATTTAAATGTCAACGGTTGAAAGAGATTTTTTTTATTTTTTGATAGATCCTGTGCCGGTATGTCCGAAACCACCCTCGCCTCGAGCGGTTGAAACAAGCTGCTGCGCTATTTCAAATTGCACCATCATAACAGGGGCTATCACGATTTGCGCAATGCGCATATCTGGAGTGACAATGAAATCAGTCCGGCTATGATTGATAAGAATTACAGAGACCTCGCCTCGATAGTCAGAGTCGATAGTGCCTGGTGTATTGAGGACCGTAATACCATGCTTTAAGGCAAGTCCACTACGCGGACGTATTTGCATCTCAAAACCTTGAGGGATTTCAAAGGCAAGTCCTGTAGGGATAAGTTTGGATGTTCCCGCAGCAATTGTGATATCCTCTTTGATATTTGCTCGAATATCGGCACCGGCTGCGCCTAATGAGGCATATTGTGGTATGAGCTCTGGGCGGTCAGTTACTACTTTAATACGAAGCGATTGTTTCTGGTCGATGAAGTCTTTGATGTTCATGTTTTTTTTCCACGGTAACAAATTCTAGAATATGAGACAGCGTCTCTTTGAGTTGATGACGCGTTGCTATAAGGTCAATCATTCCATGCTTTAAAAGAAACTCAGATTGTTGGGCACCTGGCGGGAGAGGTTTACCTAAGATCTGTTCGATTACACGGGGGCCTGCAAAGCAGATGAGTGCATTGGGCTCTGCAATGATGATATCACCGAGTGCGGCAAAAGAGGCTGTAACACCGCCTGTTGTCGGGTTTGTTAACACGGAGATAAAAGGAACTTTTTGTTCATTGAGTTTTGCAAGTGCGGCACTTGTTTTTGCCATCTGCATGAGCGATAGCGTAGATTCTTGCATGCGCGCTCCACCTGAGGTAGAAACAACGATAAGAGGTAGCTTTTTTTCGCAAGCAAGTTCTATTAACCTTGTGAGCTTTTCTCCAACGACCGATCCCATTGAGCCGCCCATAAAATTGAAGTCCATTACCCCAAGTGCACAAGGAACTTCATTAATGGTACAGGTACCGACGAGAATGGCGTCATTATTGCCCGATTTTTCTTTGGCAATTTCGATCCTTTTTGGATAGCTTTCGGTATCGGTAAAGCCAAGAGAGTCAATAGAAGATAAATTTTTGAAAAGTTCATGGAAAGAATCAGGATCACTCAGACTACGAATACGCTCATCAGCTGAGAGGCGATAGTGGTAATCGCACTTAGGGCAGCAGTTTGCGTTGCGCTCAAGTTCATTGGCGTGAATAAGCTCGACACAATGAGTACATTTTAACCATCCGCTATATCCATCCTTTTTACTAGATGTGATCTTGATCTTTGGCTTATTTCGGGAAAACAATCCCATGGATGACACTCCCTGTAATAATATAGTATAGATGAAAGTTGAAATTTCAGTCGATCAGATTCTATTTGCGTATAAGTCGGATTATCTCACAAAATAGATGCAGAATAGTATATTGAAAAAAAATATTTGAAATTCTAATGAATTTCTGTACAATGAGTTTTATAAGCTAAAGTTTCAGTTGGAGGAAACATTCATGTCTATTGAAAATGCCCGTGCTAACCTCAAAGAATTTGGGAAAGAGCTGGGTCTTGAAGATCTCGATTTCGACGAAAACAACACGTGTATCTTGGGGATTGATGATGAGTATTCTCTTCATATTACCTACGAGCCTAATTCCAAGAAAATGTACATCTATTCTCCTCTATTAGATGGGCTCCCAAAAGATGACAAACTAAAGCTGAGACTTTATGAGAAGCTTCTAGAAGCTGCACTTCTTGGTGGACAGATGGCAGGCGGCGGCGTTGGTGTTGCTGTTAACGAGGAGCTTATCTTAGTGCACGCAACAATTGATATGGAACATGCAGTATCATCTGCTTTGAGAGCCTATGCTCCTGTGTTTGTTGAAATGGTTGAAAAGCAGCGTAAGATGTGCCAAGACATTTCTGAAGGCCGTGATTCTGGCGAGAAGTCTTCAACACCTACAGTACCTGGTGGCATGGCTGGTGGTATGCGTGGTGGTCAGCCTGGTGGATTTATTAAGATCTAAGGTTTGATTATTTTAATTAAGAAAATGCCCACCCTTCTGGAATGGGCATTTTTTATTTTCTAGTTACTTGCTTCTAAGTAACGCTGTTCAACGTTTTTCCAGTTTACAATTTTCCAGATGTTTTTGAGATATTCCGCGCGTACATTTTTGTACTGTAGATAATACGCATGTTCCCATACATCAATACCAAGTAGAGGTACTAGTCCTTTTGTGCTGAGTGGATCTTGATTCTCGCAGCAGACAATCTCTACTCGTTTACGTGTTTTGTTATAGCCGAGCCAGCCCCAGCCGGATCCTTGAATGGCGACAGTTTTGGCGCTGAATTCGCTAATGAACGTTTCGACTGAACCAAACTCTGCTGTGATGGTCTCTTGTAGCTTTCCTTTCTGAAGATCACCACCGCCATTTTTTTCAGGTGTAAGATTGGTCCAAAAAATGGAGTGGTTGACATGGCCACCGCCATTGAATCTAATAGCCGACTGAAGAGCGATCATTTGAGCTACGTCATGCTTTTTTTCCGCATCTAAATACTGCTCTAATGCTTTATTTAAGTTTGTGACATAGGTCTGATGGTGCTTTGTGTAGTGAAGATTCATGATCTCGGCAGAAATGACAGGCTCGAGTGCGTTAAAGTCGTAAGGGAGCTCTGGAAGGACATACTGGTATTGACTAGATGATGACATAAGAACCTCATAGTTTGTTGGTATGCTATGAGTGTGCCACTCTTTTCAGTTTTTTGTATTTATATTTTTTCTCTGCCGAAACGTAATTTTTCTGTTTCGATCATATCGACAATGAAGTGAAGAATTTTCCAGTCACAATCAGGTTTGTTTGTATTGGCATTAGGTATCGCTAGAGTCTCAATCCCATCATCTTTACTAATGCTAAGACTTACTTGTCCTTGCGTATCTGTCCAAACAATCCAGTCATGAAATTCTTTTTCCTGAAGAGTTTTTGTTATAGCTTCTTTGGTACTATTTTTATAAAAATGGCCTTTAAGTAAAGTTTCAACAGTTACCGCATCTTTTGACTGAAATTCTAAGTCTCCATTTGCAAGCTTTTGCATCTCGTCATCGTTTAGTGGATAGCTTCCTAATTTTGTATCCGTTTCTTTTACACTAATAATCCAGCTGCTGTGTTTTTCACTAAAGTGAATAAACCAACTCTCGACAGGTAATCGTTGAAATAAAGTACGTATTGTACTTCCGGGTTTAAGAGAGCCAAAGTTTGATTGAGTACAGAGAGTATTGTGATTCTTAGGTATGTTATCTAGAATGGCTAATTTTTTTGCTAAAATAGGGTCTAGTTTATTGGCGATAGTAGCACATGCTTGGAGAAGTTTTGCCGAAGGTGTTGTGAAAAGAACAGCGCGCTCTAATTCTTTAAAAAAGGTGTTTTTTAATTCTAAAAATAGAGATTGATTTTCACTAGAAAGGGGAAATACCTGCAGTAGATTTCCTAATTCATAAATTTTAGAAAGAGGGAATTCTTTTTCTTTTGGGAACTGTTTTAGAACTGTTTCTATTGTCATGAGTTGAGAGTAAATAGTAGTACCATCTTGCTTATTAATTGAGATGTAGTTGACCCCACACTTTTTAGCTAATTGTACCAAGGTATTTTGTTCCGCCTTTTGCCCTTTTGAAAATTGAATTCTTTCCGTTTCTTCAAAGAAGTGCTCTCTTATGGTACGTAAAAATGGATCGAGTTGTATAAAACCTCTTTGAATGAGAGGAGTAGGAAGTTTTGCGAGTAGCTCACCTAACTTTTTTAATTCTTCAATAGAAAAATTTCTATTAATTTTTGGAAACTCTTGTTGTATTGATTCACTCGTTTTTGAGAGGAACTCTTTTAATAGTGTGTCTGTAGTTAAAGAGGGGTCTAGTTCCTCGGCACTGATGAGTAAACTTCCGAGCCTAGGATCATTTAAGATAGCTTGTTGCTCTGTTCCGATTGCCCTTTTTACAGATTCAAGAAAACGTTCTCTATATTTTTTGACCTCTTCATTAGTTTTGAGGAGTTCTGTAGACAGGCTGTTTAACAGATTGCCAAGACGAGGCAGGTTCTTAAAAGTAAGAGAAACATTTTCTGGAAATTCCGCTTGTATAGCACTTAAAGATCCATAGAATAGAGGCCGTATCACAAGCTTGTTTGCTTGATTTTCTACAATTTCATACTCATAACCAAGAGATTCTGCGCAATCTACGCACTCTTTCAAATAGGCTTCATTTGCAGGGGTGTCTTCTAATTCCAGTGTGTTGATAAGCTTTGCAAATGATTCTTTCCTTTCTTTGAGTTGCGAATCACATTCAAGCAACCCTGGAGGTAGTTCTGTGAGTATCTTTCCAAACTTTATAATATCCTCATATTTGAAATCATCTTCTTCTTTTTTTAAATATTCTACAGTTTCTAATTGTTTAATAACTTTTGGGACTTGGCTATTTAAAAATGTATAAGGATTTTCTTTACTAGGCGTTTTCAAGAGGGCGTATTCATGCCCTAAATCTCGCGCAAAAGATTGGCATTTTTCTAGCAGAAATTGGTCTGAAGGGGAGGCGGCAGTTTGACTTTCAATGCCTTCCAAGAAAATAGTTTGAAGATGGGAGAAAAGAGGACTTATGGATGCAGTATTTTTTTGAAGCTTTAGCAGAGTGGCTCCAAGTTTTGTCAGCTCAGCAAGAGAAAAGGTATCCTCTTCTAAGGATTGCATGGTCGTGTAGAGAGTAGTAAGTTCAACGAGTGTTTTATCTACTATTTCTCCTTTTTCTGGAGCTTTTTGTGTTATATAAGTATGCAGTTGATGAGCAAAGTTAGTAAGCTTTTCTATTTTTTTAGAATTAAAAGATCCTTTTTTGCCTTGTGGAATTTCATTAATGCATTTAGCAAGGTCATTAATAGTTTCATCAAGACTAGACAAAGTAGGTTTATTTTTAGGAGAAAAGGTGAACTCTCCGATACCAACATGTTGAGGTGAGTATGCATTATTATCAAAATCAAAAATTTCAGACATAATATCACCTATATATTAAAATTTACAAATATACAATTATTAATATTATGTAAATAAATTTTAATATATAGGTGAATATAGCCAGAAATAAAACATGCACCATCTTTGGTGCATGTTTAAAGAAAGAAAAATGCTAAAAGGAGGGAAGCATTGTTATTCTTTTTTCTCTTCAGTAATCGTTGTAGTGTGCGGCTTGTTAGTAACAGTTTCTATAAGGATAGTGTCCCAATTTTTGCGAATACCTAACCCTTTGAAAATAAGGGCTTCATTGTCTGCCTCTTTTCCACCATTTTGTGTAATTTCATTGAGTGTTTTGCAGAAAGTGCCTGCTTCTTGAATCGAAGGACAGAGGCCATTGCGGACAAGCACATCCGGATAAGGCTCATGTGCAATTTGGATGGTAGGGATAGAAGCTAATGCAAATGTAGCGGCCATTCCTGTTTGATAGTACATCACAAGGTCGCAAAAAGTGAGAGCATCTATAGTTTTTAGCTTAGAAAACACAATTTGCGGCGCTGTTTTTGAGTCAGCTTTTGCTAGTTCTCGGAGTAGTTTGCCATCTGGATCACCTTCTTGAAGAGCTCGAGGGTGTTGCTGAAAAATAATGGTAAGTGAAGAAAGATCTTGAATTTTTTGGGAATTTCTTAAGATCTCACAAAATTGAGGAAAGGCTTTTGTGAAATATTCACTATTGGCGCCCCCTGAATAGACCGCAAGGATTTGTTTAGGGTTTGTGATATTGTGTTCTTTCAAAAATGCTTCACGTCCCTTTACTTTTGCATCTGAAAAACGAGCTTTACGTAGCACAGTTGCCTCATCTAAAGGAAAATAGCCAAGACCTATTCTTTGAATTCCTTCAAGTTTGAGTTCTTTCTCTGGCGATTCAAGAATTTTTTCACCATTTTGTGCAAAATTGGAGTTTGCAAATAAAATACTATCTGCAAGTTTCATAATTTGAGCTGCCGTTTCAGAATAGCCACCTGGCACAAATGCTTCACTATTATCGTAATAGGCGATTTTTTTAACATGAGGGGCGATTGTATTGAGGGCAAGATATACTTTTTTGATAAATGGATGACCGACATCTGTAAGTACGTAAGTCGACTTACTGACCTTTTTGGCGACTGTTAGTGCCAGTTCATCAGCTTGTTCATCCGTGAGATTCTTTAAATCACCTTGAATCTCTTTTGCAAAGTTTTGATAGGTTATTTTTCTTTTTTCAAAAGCATCAGTTGCCTTTTCAGCAGCTAAGACCTCGTATGGAACTTTGTTTTTTTCAAGGACTTCGGCAAATTCTGTAAAATGTGCGCCTGCGGCAGGATGACATGAAATAAAAGATACGCTACAAATTAATGAAGTGAAACTCATAATGCTCCTTATAGTTAGAATTAATTAATAACAAATTCTAGAGTTGTAGTTTTTTTATGTCAATGCTATTTGGCTGGTTACTTTGCCTTGGCAAGTAAAAATTTTACCTTCTGGGAGGTGGCTGTAAAAAGAGCGAAAGGCCTCAACCGTAGATGGGCTTGAAAAGAAAATTTCATCGTAGTCATCTAAATGAGGTAAAGGCTCTGGCTTCTTTGGTATGGTATCGTATAAGGGGCAATCAATAAAGCGAACACCCTCTTTGTTAAGGTAGTCAGCGATCACAGATCTTGACTTTGCAGAATGGGGCCAAAAAACTGTAGCATGACAAAGATCGAGCTGTTTTAGAGTGGCGACTATCCCTTCAGAGGATTCTTCTTGAGCTGTGACAATCATTTCAAATCCATACTTTATCAGGTGTGCGGTTGTTGTTTTACCTACTGAAATGCAAGGAATTTTTGTGATGTGAGGATAGCTTGTTAGCGCGGCCTCGGTAAAATATTTGGCAGCCATTTTACTTGTGATAATGAGGTGGGTTGTGGAGTCAAGTGCATGAAGAGGGAGTGTTTCTTTGGGATAAGGTATCGTTTCTATAAAAGGGGTTGAGCTATCAAGGCCGGTATAGAGTACTTTATGGGTATTGATACACTCAAAGAGAGTTGCCATTTCTCGGTCATCACTACGCGCAATCACAGCAAGCTGTCCTTGATAGCGAGCAGTAGGACAGTCTAAGACGATGTGGTTAAGGTGGTCAACTTGCAGACGTATGAGGG
The DNA here is from genome assembly GCA_028293095.1 of Chlamydiia bacterium. Classification (GTDB taxonomy): domain Bacteria; phylum Chlamydiota; class Chlamydiia; order Chlamydiales; family FEN-1388; genus JAHFTM01. The sequence goes on from JAQGPK010000121.1 coordinate 8,078, forward strand.
CGGCCTTTGCGATCACGACACCATCTACTTCATGCATTTCAAGTTTTTCGAGCCTTTTTTGAATGGTGCCTCGAATATCGACACATTCAAGATCGGGACGTAAGCTTTTGATAATGCTATCACGCCTTTCAGAGGAGGTGGCAATTTTTGCGCCTGTCTGCAAGCTTTCTAGAGTATCGCCCTGTCTGAATACAATCGCATCTCTTGGATCGACACCTTTGGTGAGCGCGACTCTTCGAAGACCCGGAGGGAGTGGTACCGGAAGGTCTTTTGCAGAATGGATACTGATACGCACTGTACTTGCAAGTTGCATCTCATCAATTTCTTTTGTGAAGAAATCACCTTGTGGAAGGTTACGAAGAGATGTTTGTAAATCTTTATCGCCACAAGTTTCTATCCATGTAGGTATGAAGGCGACCTCTGGATGATACAACAGCAGCTCATCCAGAACTTCTTGAAGCTGTATTTTAGAAAGAGGAGAGGCTCTTGCCGCAACGCTAATAGCGTTAGCGGACGATTTGACTGATGGCTTCATCGACCCACTCAACGCTTACAAGTTCAATCTTATCACCAAGCTCTTTAATGGCGGACCCTTTCATATTTCTTTTCGGTACAATGCAGCGACTGAATCCCATCTGAATACCTTCTTTAATGCGACTTTCAATACGATGGACGCCGCGGATTTCCCCTCCGAGGCCAACTTCACCGATCACAAGAGTTGCAGAGTCAATTTCGCGGTTACAAAAAGAGGAGGTAATCGCCATAAGCACGCCCAGATCTGCTGCTGGCTCTTGAATTCTAATGCCGCCTGTTACGGAGACAAAGACATCGCATTTGTAGAGTTGAAATTTAGCACGCTTTTCTAAAACTGCTAGAAGAAGTGCAAGTCGATTGGGATCGAGTCCCGCAGCTCTTCGTGACGGAGTTGGGAAAAATGTTTGAGTGACAAGCGACTGCACTTCTATGAGAATAGGCCGTGTGCCTTCAAGGGTTGGAATGACAACGGCGCCAATTGAGCCGCGCGTACGCTCCTCAAGAAATATTTGAGAGGGGTTGGTGACCTCTTCGAGTCCTTGCGAATTCATTTGAAAAATAGCGATTTCATCAGTTGGCCCAAAGCGATTTTTGATCACTCGAAGAAGGCGGAGGTTTTGCTGCTTTTCCCCTTCAAAGTAGAGCACTGTATCTACAAGGTGCTCCAGAACTTTAGGTCCTGCAATTTCGCCTGATTTCGTGACGTGGCCAATCAGAAAAGTGGCGATATCAAGCGTTTTGGCAAGCTGCATAAAGGTTGCTGTTGACTCACGCACTTGTGAAACAGAGCCTGGTGCTGAGGGAATTTCTGCTTTATAGACGATTTGGATGGAGTCGACAATGAGAATCTGTGGGCGTACAAGCTCGACATGCTTAATGATTTGGGAGACTTCTAGTTCATTCAGAAAGAAGATGTTTTCGCTTGAGACGTTGAGCCGTTTTGCACGCAGGGAGGTCTGTTCTAACGATTCTTCGCCAGATATATAGAGGACAGTGGCACCCAGATTTGCAAGGGCATTTCCTATTTGTAGGGCAATTGTTGATTTGCCAATTCCAGGATCGCCGCCAATCAAAGTAAGTGAACCTGGAACGATGCCTCCACCGATGAGACGATCAAATTCTTTGAGATTTGTGGTGTAGCGAGGAAGGGCACGTGCTGTAATTTCTTTTAAGCGAACTGGTTTTGGAGGCT
>JAQGPK010000139.1 GCA_028293095.1 Chlamydiia bacterium
AGAGACCAACAGTTTCTTTACCAACCAACAAAAGATTGCGGTTGTATAGTTTTAGAGCATCTGGAAGATCTTTTGGGCTGTATCCTCCATTTGATGTAGCGACGCTTGTTATAGACTCCACCAAGGAGCTATTTTATGCCCCTTTTAAAGAGCTGAAATTTTATCTTACTTTTATAGATGAAAATTATGAAAAGTTTTACATAGCTCAGAAAAAAGTAAGCAATTTAGCGAAAATGATAAATTAGTAAGAAAGATTGATCATTTTCCCAAGCCATATATTTGTAATAAGAAAAGCAGGCCTTAAATGCATTTTAGGATGAAAGTATGGATAGCGTTCAATATCCTTGTCTTGCTCAAAATCTTATCCTAGATGGTAAAATAAGCTAATTTAATTTTTTGATTTCGATAGCTTTCCTTTTTAAAAATTGTTTACGAGTATTTCAAGTACAAGATTCATGATCAACTGTGTGGTTAACAAGCTAATTGATAGGGTAGTATGAGGCGGTTTAGGAGTATTCAAGTTTTGTCAGGAAAAAGCTCTATTATGGAAAAAGATAAGATGCATAAAAATGACTTTGAGTTCATAATTGCAAGTCCATTTGATCGAGAAAAATTAGTTTGTGAAATTTGTTATAAAGGTAAAGCGATCGCGGAAATCTCACAAGAAACAGAAGAATTTATGCTTGAAATCTATCCACCAGGCGAGAAGAAATGGTGGAATGTACCTCTAGTACAATTTCAGGAAGCTTTAGAATATGCAAAGAAGCATCTTGTAGGTAAGTAAAGTAGCCTAACTAAGTGCTGTTAATCTATGAGGGCTAAAAATGAAATACGTAATCATCAGTCTCTTTGTCGGTATTGCTTTTTTATCAGGCCAAATATTTGCTAAAGATGAGGTAGTTCAAAGCAGTACTTCTTCTTCTCAGCTACTTCAGCCAGTTGATCATAATGCTGTTGCTAATTGGATTAAAATAAGGACAGCTAAAGACTTAGCCCTTCGCTATCATTTAGCTTCTCTTACAGATGAAGAGTATAATAATGCTGCAATAAGAAACCTTTATCTTAAATTCCAAAATGATCAGCTTATACCAATAGAGCAAGCTCGTTCACTAATTGTAAATTGTGCAGAAACTGTGGCTGCAAACATTAATGCCAATAGAGCTATTCGCCCCTACCTTAAAGAATATCCTTTTTCTGCAGCACGTGTACAAGTTCTTATGTATCCATCGCTCGAGGATGAGGAAAAATTAAAAAAACCAGGATATCCTATAGTACTTACTTTATACCAAGGAGTCGTGAATTATTGTGTGTTTTCTCCTGACAGTAATTCTTCAAAAAGAGCAGCAGACAAAAATTGTAAAAATATTACTGAAAGTTATGAGAAGGCTCGTGAAATTGTAAGTAAAGAAGGTAAGTTAGAAACCAGCTCTCTTCTTCAAAAAGGAAAAGAACAATCTACAGATACTCCTGAACAGAACGAGCTCATTACTTATATAATACCAGAACCTCCGCATGATTATATCGGTTCATTAGAAACTAAGATAATGCATAAGTGGCTCGATGCTTATAGCTTTAAAGTCGCAGAGCAAGAGAAGTTGGTTTCTCATGAGACTGCGATTTTATCTATAGAGGATAATTGTTTTTGTCCTTACCTTCTGAGTTTCCATGGTTTTCATAAATTTAATTTAGAGCAAGCTAGAGTTTTTGCAGCTAACATATTCGGAACTTTCTTCGACAAGCTCAAAACTAATACAGGAGTAAAGGCGTATAATGATTTTCTGGTTGAATCTTTTTCTGGACGAAAGGATGTTCCAACTGTAGGCCCGGAAGTTATGATAAGTCAAGCAGGTCTTCAAGTGACTTTCTGGGATGAAAATATGGACCGTATCCAAAAGCCTTGCGTTGCCCAAATTCTCATTCATGATGGTATATGCAGCTACTATGAGGCCGATCCGCAAACCCAAAAGCTACAACTTATCTTTAAAGAGCCTGTTAAAAAGGTAATGGCCTTTCGCGATAGTCAGGCTAATCAAAAGGCTAAAAATTAGGAGAGCAGTAACAATGAACTACATTATATGTATCAGCCTCTTTGTTGGGCTCTTTTCAGTATCAGGCCCGCTATTTGCAAAAGCTGAAGTAAAGCAAGTAGCTCCATCATCTCAGCTTCTCCAACCAGTTGATTCTATGGGAATCATTAATTGGATTAAAATACAAACTGCTAAAGAGCTGACTGAACGATATAAACAGCTACAGCATGACACTACGTTCCATCAAGAAGAGTTTGTAAACCTTGCACCTTCATCTCTTTTTCTTATTTTCCATACGCACAAGCTGATCCCAAAAGAAGAGGCTCGTGCGCTTGGCATCAATTGCGTAGAAACATTCGCTAAAAATATCAATGCAAATCGTGCGATTCGCCCTTATCTTAGACAGTATCCTTTTTCTGTATTCAGAGTAGGGTGCGGGATCTATACATTGTATGATGCTGAATTAGAGATGAAGCAGTCGAAAAAAACAAATTACCCAAGCATTCTTTTCCTGCATCTAAACGACTTAACCTATTATTTTCTTCCCCCAGAGAGCGATCC
>JAQGPK010000183.1 GCA_028293095.1 Chlamydiia bacterium
ATTTTTCGAGCAATCGCTTCAACCTTTTCGCGCATATTTTTTTGATTTTCCGAATCTTTAAGATCGGTCCGTTCTTTATTATCCTTTCCTTGAACTACTCCTACCCAGCTTTTCTGAGTTTTGTCGACCACAGCAGCTAGGCTATCTTTTTCATCATATAAATTATCTAGCTTGAGAAGTTGAATTACATGCTCTGTAAGCTTGCCTTCTTTAGTAACAAAGAGAGCTTCTGGATTGCGTTTATCAAGAATTGACCGAGCAACTTCCATTGTTATTGCTTCTATTTTCGAATGCTTCTGCCCTGCTGTAGATACTTCATCCTTTTTATACGTCTCTTCCGCTTGGTTCACCAAAACCAATGATTCCTGTGCTGTACCTATTGGACTAAATAATAGTGTCATAGTAACTCCAAGAAATAGAATATTAAAAAAATTTGACATAAAAAAGCCTTTTTAAGGATTTATGAATAACTATAGGTGTTTATGAGGATTTTAGAAAGCCTTTTCTAAGGCATCCGCAGTACGTATCCGATGAAGAACATTTTCCTCATACTCAAAAGAAAAACGCTCATCACCTGTCGGCTCAAAAAAACAATCGAGGCCATGACGCTTCCCCTTTTCAAGCTCAACTCTACGTTGCAATGAACCATCTGGATAGTAACAAAAAACGTTTTGAAGAAATCCTTTATGATAATGAAGCTCAGTTTTAAGGGAGCTTGTTGCATAAAAAAATTTTTGAATTCCATGAAAAAGCCCATCTTCATAGTTTTGAAGGCACATAAGCTTTCCATCTTTACTATAACTTCTCGCCTCCCCCTCCTTTTTTCCCTGCACATAAAACGTACAAGATGCAAGCTGTCCATTGGAAAAATAGTACTTGGAAAAGCCATCTATCACACTTCCTTCAAAAAGAAGTGAGCCATTACTACGATACTCTTGCATCGGCGCTCCGTTTCAAAAGAAAGAGATTTACAACCGCAACCTCTCGTAAAAAAGCATAATGCTCTATAAGCTGCTTCTTTTCAAAAGCGCTCTGTTGACGTAAAGATACCCGAGGATCGAAAGAAAATTGACGCTTAAAGAAATCAAGTTTTGTCCTCATCCTGTCAAAAACCTCAATGATGTAGCTGTAGGCAATCTCTTCATGGATTTCCTGGAGAAGTACAACAATTTCATTAGTTTCAAGAATCGAATGTTTTGCAGATTTCTTTAGTTCCAGTAGAAGTTTATCGAGTAGGTGGAATGTTTTTTCAAGACTTTTATGCATTTTTACTTCCGCCTTCATAATATCCTGTAGCGAGCACTCAAGCATACCAGCTTCTTGAATTGCAGTATGAACACGCCCGTCTAAATCTCTCGACTCTGTGAGAAATTGTTCGATAGCATCTTGTAAGGATATATTTTTAACTCCATCAATTGGAATTCCGCCTTCGGTTGCATTATACAGATGAATTCCACGCTTTTTCTTTTTAAACGCTGAAATCCAGTTTGCCTCTAAAACCCACTTCCACAGTGTTGTAATTACATTTCCATAAATATCTTTCTTTTCTACAGCATCCTCTTGAAGAATTGGAGTAGGGTCATTTACGCCTGATGCATAGGTCTTCTGATCGGTATAAGCAAGATCAAAACCGACTAAGATAATTGGACTACAGCCAAGGGCTGCTGCAATTTCAATTGAAAAATTGGCCACACTATGCCCTCCCCCCAATACCTTGCCACGGATACCAAGTTTTTTTTCGAACCAATCTGTAGTATTGTAGCCATCTCCACCTCTTAAATAGAGCTTTGGGCCTGTAATGAGCTTTGCAGCAGCAGGAAATACTCGATGACGATAAAAAAAAGGGATTTCGAAATTGAGTCCTTGCCTGAGTCTTAAGTACTGGGTTGGATTGGGATCAATGGCTGCAGCAAAATGCGGCTTGATACCTGCCTCGGTAAGAGCATTAACACTCGAGCCACCGGCAAATATCAAGGCGCGATCTTGAAGCTGCGATAGCTGCTCTAAATGCTTATTTAAAGAGGGTCCTGCAGCAACCACAATCGCTGGGATATTTTTAAACTGAGAAAAAAGGGCATTTCCTCGATAGGAGTCGGGAAGCAAAAAAATATTTTCCCAAAAGTTACGAAAAAAAGGAATCCCGTGAATCGTATATTCATCAAGTGTTGCATGAATATCTGAGAGCTCATACAAAAAATCATTTTTTATTCTTTTAAACGCTTTTGCTTTCGTCTTTTCATAATAGGGAAGAGCGCGAATGGCAACTTTTTCAGGGAATACTCCCCAAGAAATTGCTTGAAGCACTTCCTTACCTTCTTTAATCTGTTTGCTCTCTTTTTCAATAAAATAAAAATGAGCTTGAGAATCTTTTAGAAGTACATTTGCTGTCTCTGTTTCTAAAAAAAGTGAAGTGATGGCAAGGTCATCTTCTAAAAAAATGAGAGTACGCTGAGGATCTGCTACAAGCCAATTTTTTAAATGGTGATACATGGCGCCAAGACCTACGCCATACACAACAAGCACTTTTTCATCTCCAGGAGACAGCAATTGATAATCTTGCTCTAACGCTTCAGGAAGTTTTGTGCGTGACGTGTCTAGTAGAGAGACAAACGTTGCGGCGCGTGGGTTTTTACTCTGAAACAGGTTACAATTCGCTTGAAACCTCCGGCTCACCGCTACCTTCCTGAAGAAGGTAAGGGCTCAAGTGCAACGCCCTCTTGGCCAGTGATATCAAGATCCTCTTTCTCTTTTTCTTTATCTTGCTTGAAGACACCCTCTTCGCGAGAGCGCACATTCCAAAGAGGAAGAAGGAAAGCCATTGAAATTACAGCACATATGGTGAGCGCTATAAAAAACCCTGACCAGCCATAGTCTTGAATAATTTTTCCAAAAGGATATCCTGCAACAGCTGCGCCTAAATAGGCAACCCAGCCGGTAAAGCCACTTGCTGTAGCTGCAGCTTTTTTGTGTGAGAGCTCTGCTGCTGCCATACCGATCAGCATTTGGGGTCCATAAATAAAGAAGCCGGCTGTAAAAATCAAAATAGAGTCCATCAGCTGGAGTTTTTCATGAAACATAGAGAGGACAAAGAGAATACAGGCGACAAAAAAGGAAAAGAGCACGCAAATGGGGCCCCGTCTGCCTGAAAAGATCTTATCAGATGCCCACCCGGCTGCCAAGCTTCCAAAAATACCACCAATGTCATACCAAAAGACGATACTTCCTGCCTGAAGCTGTGAGTAGCTCTTCACCTCGATCAGATATAAAATTGACCAATCAGAAATCGCCATACGAATGATATACACAAAGAAATAGCTAACAGCGAGAATCCAGATGTAGGGATTGTTGAGTACATAGGTAAAAAGAACTTCTTTTACAGTCAGTTCTCTCTCAGTTTCATTTCTCGAGCTCTTTGATGGGTAGTCATCACGGAATTTTTCAATTGTCGGTAACCCCAAAGATTGAGGGGTATCACAGAGACGATTGATCAAAACAAAGGACATCATGATACTTGCAACTCCCGGCAAGATCATCGCATAGCGCCAGCCATAGTACTGCGCAAAAAAAGCTGTCGCGATAGGAATAAGGGCGCCGCCAATGTTTTGAGACGTATTCCACATTGCCCACCATCTACCACGCTCTGACTGTGAATACCAGTGAGTCAAGAGTCTCGCACACGCAGGCCAACCAAAGCCTTGAAACCAGCCGTTGAGGCCCCAAAAAACAACAAATAGCGTCAAAGAGGAACTGAGGCCAAATAAAACATTACAGACGCCAGTTATAAAAAGACCTAAAGCCATGAAATAACGAGCATTCGAACGGTCGCCGATAATTCCGCTAATGAACTTACTGAGTCCATAGGTAATTGACCAAACGCTCACAATTATACCAAGATCTGCCTTATCAAAATGCAGGTCATTTATGAGTGCAGGCATTGCAATCATAAAGTTTTTACGAGTAAAATAGTAAAAAGCATAGCCAACAAACATCGAATAGAATACTCGAAAGCGCCAATAGTTATACTCTTTTTTTACTATTTCACTATCTTGTATTTCTTCTTTATGGGGTGCCGGGTTTAATAGCCGCATGCATAACCTAGTATTTTGAAAGCATCTATTGTAGCAGAAATCGTTTTAAAACTCAAGTTTTCATCCACCCTGTTTTGCGACTGATCTGCTTTGGTTTAATAAGTGAGGATTTCTTCTTTTCAGCCGGTTTTTGTTTTGGAGCAGGCTTTGCTGTTTCTTGCTTGCCTTTCAGAGAGTCAGCCATGCGCTCTTTCGCCTCTTCGGATTGTTTTTGAAGCTCTTGAATCTTTAAGAGCAGCTTTTTCTCCGGTTCATTCAACTTTTGGATATTTTCTTGATATTTTTTGACTTCATCTTCTGTAAGAGAAAGTTTTTTCAAAGTATTTATATACGATTGATGTAAATCGTTGACTATTTTTCGTAGCTCAACAAGCTTTTTATTAACAACATCAAAAGAAATATTGGGGTTTATATCTTTCTTTTCACATTGTATTGCTAATTTAACAAGCTCTTCAAGTTCTTTTACAACTGCTCCTAAAGCAAGAACTTGCGGCTTTTGTTGCTCTGCTACCATAGTGATACCCTCATATTTTGCCCCACCCTACCAATGAATTTTTTTTTTGACAATACGAATAAAGCAGATTACAAGAAGTTCCAAAAAGCAAAAATTTCAATTGCGTATAGCAAAGAGATAAAGAACGTGCCAAAAAGAGTAGTTTGTGTACGCCTTCTTTCAAGAGGAGCAAGCCACCACCCTAAAAACCAAATCGAAAGTGGCATGAGAGGCCATGAAATAAGAGCCACGCTCAAGGCGTTTCCAATAAAGGTTCCAAGAGATGGATTCAAATGACGAGTCCATGGGAGAAGATACCTGAACTCCAACATCACAACAGGAAATAGCACTAAAAGAATTAAGCAGGTCTGCTTCCATACAGGCGGTATTTCACCTTCTGCTTTTGCAAAAGAGGCAAACCATCCTGTAAAGGGAGAGATCACCCGGTGGCTTTCTAACGATATGACTAAGGAAGCTCCCTGCTTCAACACCTCTTCTCGTTCTCGAGAGGCAATCCATCGATCTAAGTTAGCAACGGTATCAAAGTGTAGCAGAGTAATCCAGTTCCGCCCACCAGTTTGACTCGGTGACTGTACATAGGTTCCACGAAAACCGGGAAATTTCGCCTCCGCTTGATGGATCTTTGCAAGCCATGCTCTATAAGATGCTTCCTTATCAGGGCTTACCTCAGTAACAAAAAGCTCAGTAACACTTCCTTGTAGATCCTCTTCTTGACTAGCTTTCTCTTCTACGTCCCGATCTACAGCCAGATTCCTGAGCTCTTGGAGGAGTTTTTGATAGATTTCAGACTGAGTCCATAAAAGTGCGCTCTCTCTACTACTAAAGCGTTGTACAATAACCCAAGCATTCATTGTAGACAAAAACTCAAGGCTTACAAAGGAGGGTTGTGCTGCAACATGGCTATTGAAGCTTGCCTGCCAATCTGCAAAGGCGATTTTATGGCCCGCATCAATACGCACATGAAGTGTGATTATTGCTGTCTTTTGAATAGGTTGAGCCATGTTCCCACTAGTAAGATTTAGTAATGGACATGCCCTGGCATTGCCTGAAATTCTTTCCACACGGCCACAGCCTCATCGCGCATAATTTCAGTAAATGAAATCCGACGTTTGGATGGCTCTTTACGAATTTCTTCAAGAATATCGACATCTTGAAAATC
>JAQGPK010000171.1 GCA_028293095.1 Chlamydiia bacterium
CATTGCAGAAGCCTTTGGAATTCCTAAAGCTGAAGGCGCTCTTATCACAGATGTTGTCAAAGATGGCCCTGCTGATAAAGCTGGCTTAAAACCAGGTGATGTTGTCATCAAGCTCAACAAGCAAGAGATCAAAAACGTGGGTATCTTACGAAATGGGATTTCATTCCTTCATCCAGCTGAAGTGGCTACATTGACGATCCTTCGTGGAGGAAAAGAGATGGAGATTCCGGTAACTATTGGTCTTCATCCAGAAAATGAGCTCAATGCTCAAGAGATTCAAAAGAGTCTTGGTCTTTTGGTAGAAGAACTTACACCAGAAATTAGACAACAGCTTGGGGTTATAGAGGAAAAGGGTGTTGTCATTAAATACATCTCTCCTAATAGTATCGCCCAGTATGCAGGCCTCAGACGCGGTCAGCTCATTCTTTCAGTCAACCGCAGCCCTATCAGATCGACAGAAGAGTTTTATCAAGCGATCCGTGAGAAAAGTACAGGAGACCAAATACTTCTCCATGTTAAAGAAGGCCAAGGCACACGCTTTGTCATTCTCCACATGGAATAGTATACCCACATTCTCTTCTAGCAGTGCTGCTCCATTCCGCAGCACTGCGCTTTTAAACCGACAAATGGATCTTTATCAATAAAGTCTCTTGTTAATTTTTTTTAACGCAAAGAAATACAAAAGACGCAAAGGCGCAAAGATAGCTAAGAAGTATTTATAGTGGACCCCATCTTTAAGACCAAAACCGAGAAAAAATTTACTCCGTATATAAAGAAGAATTGCAGAACTCTCTCTGTGTTCTCTGTGATAAAAAAAAATTAAAAAGGCCCCTACTATATTGAGTTGGCTTTTATTTTTAACGCAAAGTGCAAAGTGCAAAGTGCAAAGAGCAAGAATAGCTATGGTATTGTTTCTTATTTTTTACCACAGAGAATACAGAAATCACAGAGAGGATCCAGTTTACTAACATAGGAATACTTTAGTTCACCAAGATATGTACCCTTATCAAAAAGGATATATTTATAGGTCGGCTCGATACAATGTATCCGACTAGGTGTCGCCAGTTCCTGGCTCGACAATAAACTTCCGAATATACCGTGGGTTCCCTTCCGGTCACACACGGCTAGCCTCTGTAGCCGCTTTCGCAGCAAAGTACCACTTCGTGGTTTTTTCCTAAAAACGTGGTCCAAACTATCTTGTGGGGCTATTCTTTGCGCCTTTGCGTCTTTTGTATTTCTTTGCGTTAAAAAATCAATTACACACGAACTAAATCACAGCTTTCTCATGTGTTCTTTTACTAGCTTTACGTCTTTACATCTCTTATGTTCGCTTTGCGTTAAAATAATAAATAATTTAGCTTTTTTGATTGGCAAAGAACTGCTTAAACAATGGCTCATGACGAATAGGATCGAGCTCTTCAGAGCTTAAAACATCCCCCATGTCAAGAGTTGCTGCACGCTTGACTGATTGAAGCCAATTGACAGCGGCTGCCACTTTATGTAGGTAGGTCGCAGAAAAGGCGTTAATGAGCGCACATTCGGCATTACTCGTCTCCAAAAATGCTTTCTCACCAACACGCAGTGCTTGAAGATACTCTTGAGAGCGATAGAAGGCCATTTGAAGAAGTTGTAGTCCTTGAGGAGATAAAACTTTTTCATTAGGCTGAAGCCAGTAACAAGCTCTTTTGGGCTGCTCTGTAAGAAGAAGATAATTCCCCAATTGCTCGACTGCCTGGAGTGCAATAGCTTTATTATCCGCTGTAAGACAGAGATTCTCAAGGCGAGAAATCGCCTGCTCGGGATGCTTAGCAAGCCACTCATCTTCTGCATTTTGCATCTCATCAATAATTTTTTTATCAGCATCATCGTAGACGAGAAACTTGGTATCCTGAAAGCCTCGAAAGCTCTCAAAAGCAAACATGAGAAACAAAACGCCTGGAAATACTTGGTTATATCCAATACAAAAAATAGCAAGAAAAAGTCCAAAAAGAGCGCTAAAAATATAAGATGCTTGAAGTCCTTTTTTCCCAAAAATATTCTCAAAAATAATAGCCATCATTCTTCCGCCATCAAGTGGAAAAACAGGACAGAGATTTAGAAGGCTCCAGAAAATATTGGCACGAGAGATCAGCATGAGTGACTCATGAGCCACAGGTGGAAGTGCAGGTAAGAAAAAGGAGAAAAGCCACGCAAAAACGGCAAATGCAAAGCCAAATAAGGGGCCCATCATCACAATTAAAAACTCTTTTAAGGGAGCAAGGTGCGCTACTCCTTCCCGAATTGTTGCCCCTCCAAAAGCGCCTAATTCAATCCGCACAGGCTGTTTCCAAAAGCGAGAAACAACGGCATGACCACTTTCATGAACAAGAACAGAGACAAAAATAACACCTACCCAAAAGAAAATTCCTAAAGGCGAGGAAGTGCTTAAAAAGGCAAGTAAAAAGGCACTCACCCAAAAAGAGGGCAAAATAGTAATTTTCATAATATTCCTCTGATTGTAGAGCCTATGTGGGCTGGATTTTCAACTACTATAACATTTGCGCTTTTTAATGCTGCAACTTTACTTTCCCAGGTACCTGATCCATGAGAAATAATAGCTCCTGCATGACCCATACGACGCCCTATCGGAGCTGTTTTACCTGCTATGAAGGCCACAATTGGTTTTGAGAAATTTTTCTTGATCCACTCAGCTGCCTCCTCTTCTGCGGTACCACCAATTTCTCCCAGAAGAACAACACCGTGCGTCTCAGGATCGTTTTCAAAAAGCGTAAGGATATCAATAAAATTAGTCCCGTTCAGTGGATCTCCTCCAATCCCAACGCAACTGCTTTGTCCTAATCCCAGAGAGGTCGTCTGCCAAACCGCTTCATAGGTAAGCGTTCCTGATCGAGAGACAATTCCTATAGTGCCTTTTTTATGAATATAGCCAGGCATAATTCCGACCTTACACTCCTCTGGTGTGATAACACCAGGGCAGTTAGGACCAATTAAGCGCGATGTTTTGCTATGCCGTAAAATAGAGGTCACCTCAAGCATATCATGCAAAGGAATACCCTCTGTAATACAGACAATTAACTCAATAGCTGCACGTTCTGCCTCTAAAATGGCATCCGCTGCAAAGGGCGGCGGCACAAAAATCATGGATACGTTGCAATTTGTAACTTCTTTGGCCTCTTTGACAGTGTCAAAAACAGGCACACCAAAAATGGTCTGCCCTCCTTTACCTGGCGTCACGCCACCCACGATATTTGTTCCATACTGCATGCACTGCTCCGTATGAAAGCTTCCTGACTTTCCAGTAATTCCCTGACAAATCACCCGGCTTTTGAAGTTCACTAAGATTGCCATGCAACCACCATTTCAGCAGCATCGTTAAAGGTATCTGCTGTCATAATACCAAGTTGCGAATCTTCAATGATTTTCTTGGCAGAGGCAACGTTTGTGCCTTCCATTCGTAGCACGATCGGAATACGTACAGTGTTATTCTCAACTGCTACCTTAAGCGCTCGCGCGATCGTTTCGCAATTCATAATACCGCCAAAAATATTCACTAAAATTGCCTTAATGTGAGGATCTGAAAGAAGAATTTCAAAGCTCTGAATCACCTTTGCCTCAGAAGCGCCACCACCAACATCTAAGAAATTGGCAGGATTACCACCCTTTGAATGAATCAGATCCATGGTCGCCATCGCAAGGCCTGCTCCATTCACCATACATCCAATAGTTCCTGTAAGCCCAATGTAGGCAAGACCTACTTTCTTCGCCTCAGCTTCTTGATACGTCTCTTGGCTCGGATCATACATCGCCGCAATGCGCGCCTGACGAAAGAGCGAGTTATCATCAATCGACAGCTTGGCATCAAGTGCCAGAAGATGCCCATCCATCGTTTCCACAAGTGGATTAATTTCCAGAAGATAGGCATCATAGAGGAAAAAAGCCTTCCGCATTGCTTGAATAAGTACTTGACCCTCTTTTTTTACGACCCCTTGCCATCCTAAAAATGTTGCAATGCGCTCCAGCTGGCACTCTTCAAGCAGCTCTTTTTTAAAAATTTTTTCAACCAGAAGTTTTTCTGGGGTCTCTGTAGCAACCGTTTCAATATCCATACCCCCTTCAGAGCTTATAATCAAGGAAGTGGAGGCTGTTTTTCGATCGATCGTGATACCGACGTAGTACTCTTTTTTAATCTTAGCGATAGGAGTAAGAAGAATTGTGTGCGCAATCAACCCGTCAGGACCCGTTTGCCCATTAATAATTTTCATGCCTAAAAGCTTTTTTGAAGCTGTCAAAATTTCTTGAGGAGAGCGTGCAACGATCACCCCCCCTGCCTTGCCCCTTCCTCCTGCATGCACCTGCACCTTCACAACAGCTTCTTGGAGCTGCTGCTCTTGGAGGATACGCTCTACTTCTTGTATTGAAGAGGCGACAAAAAATGGCCCTACCTTCACACCTAGCTCTTGTAGAAGCTCTTTTGCTTGATATTCGTGAAGTTCCATAGTAACAACCTATATAATAGACAGCGCTTATCTTCTCTGGTATACTATGAATACTGCATTTGTAACCAACGTGAATTTATGGTACTCCAATTTTTAAAATCAGGCTATCAAGCCTTAAAATCTGCGCTTAAAAAAACACGGGATCGCTTAGCTGATCGTTTGACTACCTTTTTTTCTGGGCCAGTTAATGAAGAAACCGTCAATGAACTGGAAGAGATTTTCTACGAGGCAGACTTTGGCGTCAAAACAGCCCAAGAGCTCACAAAAAGAACTAAAGAGTTTTTACGCAAACATCAAGGCTCTTCTGCTAAAGAGGTCATCTCCTTCCTCGAAAAAGAACTCTTCACACTCCTGCAGCCATTCGACTACACACTCAAAACGTCCCAAGTTCCAGGAGAGCCTACAGTCATCTTAGTAGTGGGTACAAATGGGAATGGCAAAACAACTTTTATTGCAAAACTTGCCAAATATCTCATCGATGATGGCAAAACCGTACTCCTTGCCGCAGCTGACACATTTCGAGCAGGTGCGCAAGAACAGCTAGAAACTTG
>JAQGPK010000009.1 GCA_028293095.1 Chlamydiia bacterium
GTCGATTTCACATGAGGATAATTTCTATTATTGTGAATCGAAAAAACCGCTCTCATGTGGCTGGAGAGATCACTCGCATGCCAGGGCCACTCTTTTTCACAATTGCAGACATGAGGCTAGGCGGCCCTTCAGGACTAAAGGATATTACAGAAACATTTGCTGGTTTTTCCCAAGAAGTACGAGCGCAATTCCTTTATAAAAATTCGAAGCGCGTGAATACAATACTCTCTTATGTCAAGGGCGATATAGAAAAATTGCCTCGAGTATGGAAGCAAGCACTACGACAAGTGGGGGCAACCATTGACAAGCTAGATTGCGCTGGATGGAGGCTGAGGCCTATACTATTGCGTAGGATAGAGATCTATTTTCCAAATTTGAAAGAGCTAGGGTTGCCTCAGTGTTTTATTACAAATCATGTTTATTTAGCATTTAGTTTAGTACACTTTCCTGAGCTTACAACTCTTAATTTAGAGGGAAATACCCCTGTACAAGATTGGGAGTTTCTTCAAAAATTTAAAAAACTAAAGGCGCTTAACCTCCAGGGAATTCATACAGTCAACCTTCAATTGCTTACTAGTCTTTCAACCCTTCTTGAATTGGAAAGCTTAGATTTAGGCGGATGCAATCTAACAGATGTAGGGTTAAAGCTTCTTGTAGATAAATATAGAAAGCTTGAAATGCTACTGGGGATTCAAAAAAATTATAAAATCGCACAGCTTGAGTTTCTAGGGCTTGCGCACACAGAAATCACGGATGAAGGGTTAGAGGCACTACAAGGCTTGCATCAGCTTGCATCACTTGATTTACAGGGCTGTGCTCATATAACAAGGAAAGGGTTATCTTGTTTAAGAGGATTGCAGAGACTCAGATCTCTAAACCTTTCCGAATGTCCAGAAATTTATGAGAGCTGTTTAAATTTTTTACCTCGAGGATTGATCACTCTTGATGTCTCTGGAAACTCCTCTATAACGAGTAAAGGAGTAGAGATCATTTGTGCAAATAACCCTTTTCTTGAAAAATTATCTCTAAATAATTGCCAGAAGACTGGAGCAGAAGCCTTTTTACACATTAAAAAATTACAATTTCTTTCAGAATTGGCCGTAAGTTCCGCAAATATTACAGATAGTGATCTGGATCACTTAGGATCGCTTTCGCTTAAAAAAATTAGCATTGGGGGAACGAATCAGATAAGTGATAGTGGCCTTCAGAAAATTGCCTTGTATCCACACTTAGAAGAGCTTCAGTTATTGGTTACTCCTACAATCACAAATGAAGGTGTAGTACAAATGGTAAATAGCATGCCCCATCTAAAAATGCTGAAGGTGGATGGTTGCGCAAAGATTACAGATGCGTTAAAGGACCTACTGAAAGAGAAAAATTTCGCTTTGGAAATTACACATATCTTATAAGAAAAAAGACCAATAGTTGCATCAAAGTGCATCTATTGGTCTAACTCAAGGTAAGCGGAACTCTAGGAGTTATGAACCCTCTTTCAAACTTGAGTTTCTGATTTCTTTAATCAGTTGTGCATAGCAGCTAGAGACTGTAGGGTCTTTTTTCTGGTAGAGGTTGAGGTAGGTAAAGAATTTACTTCTTTCATGAACGGTTAGTTCTTGCCCCTTGTCTCCACGGCCATAAAAACTGGTGACCATAAGATCAATTAGCTCATCCTGATAGTTTTCCATAACCTCTAACAGAAATAGCTGAGACATCAGAGGAAGAGCTTCAAGAAGTTTGAGAGTCTTGTCCTTTAGAGCATTATCTAAGGCGCTTGCCAAGATCCCCACATAGTCATAGACAGGCATAGCTGGTGGCTCAATCTCCAGGTAGGGTATAAAGTCCATACCCTTAAATCTTGAGCTATCGATTGTAATTGAAGGCTGCATGAATTGTGACGATGCACGGTTTTTTCTTCTCTGTTTTGGTGTTGGCAACTCTTTGGCAGCTTGTATTGAAGATTTTGTAATTTTCGGAAGAATGTGTTTCTGCTCTTCTTCGTTGATAGGAGAAAGCGGGTCATCTGCCTCAATAAGCTTGTCCTCGTCAGATTTATTGTTGACATTTTGATTACCCTCTTTTCGGCGAATGTCAGCAGCGCCTGGCTGGCAATTTGGGACTGAAGAAAGCACAGCTGCTTTCGGAGCTTGAAGTAAAAGCCTATCACGTAGCTCTATGACTATATCTTTTTTATAGAGAGTACAATGATGATTAATAACGGTATTCAATATGCGAATTGTCCTTTCTGAGTAGGTCAATGGAAGTTTTTGCATCTGCTCGGTATTCAACCAAGCAAAACTTATAGCAACATCATTGATCTCATCAGCTGTCCTTGTAACCACCGAATCAGGTTTTTGAAATCGCAGTAAAAAATAATCATTAATTTTCTTTTCGTCGCCTTTTGCAATCAGCCATTTTACGCTAAATGCATTCCATGCGACACTTATCGTGTGTCGCACAGCGTGCTCAAATGATGTGTAGGCGGGCGGTACCGCTGCATGCTTTTCAGAATGAATAGGTGCTGACATAAGTAATTATCTCTAGTTAAAGTTTATGGATATTGGGCTACAATAGCATGAAGAAGTTTTCTATAGGTTGCACGTGCAGTCTCACTTTCATTTTTGTGAGTTGCAAGTATCAAGAATCCTTCTTTAAATTCTTGTTGATTTTGTTCTTTAGTATCGTAATCTTCTACAGGAAGATTTTGAAAGAAATCTACCGTAATATTGATAAATTCATCAATATATCGAGCATTTTTGAAGTATCTAAGAAGAAGTGTTTGTTCCCAAACTCCTAATTCCTTATAGACCTTTGTAGCTTGATCTGGCGTTACCTGTTCAAATTGTGTGGCAAGCGCCTTAAGAAGATGTTTATTAGATGGGTGTTTTTTAAAAACAAGTTTACAATTTTCTGCGCTTAATTGTTGAGGGCTAGGCCATTTTACGGATATTTTTTTTGATCTATTAAGGCGACTTTGTTCTCTTTTAATACGAGCTTTCGCCTTCACTTTAATATAATCTAGAGTATTTAATGATGGCAGGGGCAATACACTGGGTACCGTAGAGGATGGGCGTTGATCAGGGGGTAATTCTATGCCTGAGGTAGAAGAGGGTTTTGATCCAATTGGTGGTGGTGTTGTTGAAGGTGTTGTGATTGCAGTTAAAGAAGGAGAGCCAGAATGAGGAACAGGGACTGTAGGACTTGAATTTGAAACAGGGCCGTGTGGAGGGCTTACGTGTATAACAGGTTGTGGTAGAGGTGCAAGACTTGAAGAGGTTCCATTAAGAGTATTTACAGTAGCTACTGGTACTGCAGGGGGAGGAGAAGGTTGGCCGTTCAATGGAGGTACAATCGCCGCAACATTTTGCGTATTTACATTTGTTTGGGCAGCGGCACTCTTTTCAGCAGTTGCATTCTTTTCAGCAGTTGCGTTCGTTTGTATAGGTGCAGGTAATGCTTGGCTTAAAAGGGTATCACGAATTTTTTCTATAACATCCTTTTTATTATCCAAGACAACAATGTATTCGAGTGAAGTATTTAAGATTTGTATTGTTTGGTCAGAATACTGAAGAGGAAGCTGCTGCATTTGATGGGTGCTTAAACAGGAGAAGTCATAGGCGCAATTATAAATATTTTCTGCAGGATTTTGGAATCTGTCTTTAAAGAGAAGAGCAATTCTCTGTGGATTTCCTTTTTCATTCCAGATGAGTACTATAACGTGCCAGATGCGTCCGATGTGATAGACAACTGCATGTTTAATGGATATAAATGCTGGGCTTACTGGTAGATGATTTGGATTAATTTTTTGTATAGTGGACATAACTACCTCCTTCTGATTTGTAATTACGAATTATATCTAATTACGAAAGGTATAATTCATTCTAAACTATAATGTCAATGTTTCCAGGGCGCTTTGCGTAAAGATTTATAAGCTGGCCGTGTTCGAATGAGATGACTGCAATGTGCTTGTACCGGTCGATTTTTGAAATCGTTAATCGGATTTGCATCATTATATATGTAGAGTATTTTCGGTACAAAGCGAATATGTCCAAGTGCTGCCATTTCACACATTGGCATCATCGTCGCCACATCACCTGCCGATGGAAGGAACTCACCATTTTCCATGAGGTCCTCTTTTTTGATCAGTTGAAAAAGACCCGCATAAAAAGTGCGTAAATGTCCTGTAACATATTTATAACGGCGAAATGTAGTCTGCTCCATAATTTCTTTAGGGAACTCTTGGCAGATCGATTTTCGTTTGCGCTCGTTTGGCATCGGAAGATAATTTCCATAGGTCAGCCAGACCTCTGGATGTTTTTGGTAGATCTTGGCAATAGTTCTAAAAACATTTTTATTTGCGAGCTTATCATCTCCATCAATAATAATGACTACAGTGTTCGGGTCAGCTTTTTGGATAGTAGAATAGATGTTTGCAAGTGCTCCGTGGCGCTCTTCATTATGCTGCACAGTAATCTTATCTGAAACGTTATATTGCTTGATAAACTCATCGACCATCCCACCCGTTTTGTCTTTTGAACAGTCATTAATATAGTAGGCATGCCAATGGGGGTAGGTTTGTGTGATGATAGAAGAGAGGTTTTCTATACACCACTGTTCGTTATTGTAAGATGGAATAACAACAAAAAGAGAAATAGGTTTTTGCTTTTCTGCAGCAGTGAGAGTGTTGAAAAGACAGAGTGCAACTATAAAAAAGAGACGCATCATAGAGGGGTACCTTGTGTGATTGAGGCGTTAGTATAGAAACCTTTTGGTTTTTACACAATGCCGTGAAATCGAAAAAGTATAAAAAACAATCTAGACATAAATGGTGTATAATAAAAATCTATTATGCGCTTTTTAAATCTTTAATGAAAAAGAAGTCTCATTTATTTCGATAATTGGTATAATCAGCGCTCCAAAGTGCCCAAAAAATATTTCCATGAGTACTTCTTAAAAAGAAGACAAAAATGGAGTATGTTTTTATAGTACGGGCCAAAACTGAACCCAGTAGGGAGGGCCCCATGGCTGCCACGATGAATAAAACCGAAGTACAACGTTTCAAAAAACGTTTAGAAGAATTGAGAGATCAAATTACTCAATCGCTTCAGAGCTGTACTGCTGAAGTAAAAAAACCTGATGAATCGACAGGTTACTCACAACATCAAGCAGATCAAGGAACAGATGACTTTGATCGCCGCATTAGCCTTGAAGTGACAAGTCATGAATTTCAGTTGCTTCGTCAGATTGAACATGCTCTTGAAAAAATCCAGGAAGGCACCTATGGTGTTTGCGATATCAGCGGGGAAAAAATCCCGACTGCTCGCCTTGAAGCTATGCCCTATGCAGCCACCACTGTAAAAGCACAAGAGATGCTTGAAAAAGGTCTTATATAGCTATGAAAGGGCGCTTTTTCTGGCCTCTCTTAATAGCTATACTAGTACTTGCGCTTGATTTTATTACAAAACAGCTTGTCGTTGATTTTTTACCTCAAAGTGGAGGTCACGATATTGTCCTCTTTAAGGATGTTATAGGGATTGATTGTTCGATCGTTCACGCTACCAATAAGGGAGCTGCATGGGGATCGTTCGATCGCTTTCCTCTATTTCTTGTGGCTTTGCGTCTTGTTTTAATTAGTTGTCTTATTGGGTATATGGCGATTGGAAAAATTAAAGATTGCTATACTCTCCCCTTTTTATTGATTATTAGTGGAGCGATTGGAAATGTCATCGACTTCTTTCTCTATGGCCATGTGATCGATATGATCCGTTGCGTCTTTTGGGGCTATAGCTATCCTGTTTTTAATATTGCAGATTCTGCAATTTGTGTTGGCACCTTTTTCATTGTACTCTTTACCATTAGAGAGAAGGAAGCATCCGTTTGATGCGAAGATTGACCCCTCAAAATGCGACTCCATTTTTGGCATCCAAATGGCTCCATATACAGTTTTTGATCGACAAAGAGGAGATGGAAGCTCTTTTAAAAGAGCTTAGCCATGATGGGCTCTATCTTTTTTCCACGATGGGTATTAAGCCTGTTGGTGAGAGCGCTATGTCCCAAGAAGCTTTTTTACTCGCTTATGGACGCTATGTTGCGCATCTACAAGCAGGAAGGTCACCAGACGATGAGGAGTTTCGCCCCTTTTTTACGGCGGTCATGACATCCTCGCTTGGTGCACTCCAAGCTTTGGATGTGGCAGAGGGAAAAGAGATCATTCGACCGAGAGAGCCTATTGTCCAGCTACAGCTACATCGCTTTGACCATTCTTCTTTTGATGGAAAAATCAGGCCAATGGTTTTGGGAAAAAACACAATCAGCTGGGGACTCCAAATTTCCTATCCTCAACTCTTTCAAGACCCTGCTACACGGATTGTGCAGCAAGCTTCAAGTTATGCAAACTTTGCTCTTTTTAAAAAAGTTCAAGCCTGGATTCGCACCTATACTCTTCCCACGCCATGTATTAT
>JAQGPK010000027.1 GCA_028293095.1 Chlamydiia bacterium
TTATATCATCGATTTTTGGTTTTGGACACTGCTTGACAAATTGGCGCGTGTAAGGAGAAAGCGACTCAACGTAGCGCCGTTGTCCTTCAGCGTAGATAGTTTCAAAGGCAAGTGAGCTTTTACCGGATCCAGAAAGTCCTGTAACAACAGTCATCTTATCGCGTGGAATTTCTACTGTGCAGGATTTTAGATTGTTTTGCTTGGCGCCTGTTACAATGAGATTTGGCGCTTCAAATGGCCGCTCTTTACTCTTGGATTTTTTAATAATTTTTGAGGAGAGCGTTTCTCGAAGAGCATCTCCTGTTGGAGAGCCACTCTCTGCAATCTCTTCTGGCGTTCCGACAGCAATGACCTCTCCACCTTTAGCGCCACTGTCCGGCCCCATATCAATAACCCAGTCAGCAGTTTTGACAAGATCCATATTATGCTCGATAACCACAACAGTGTTGCCACGATCTACAAGTTCATGGAGCACTTTGAGAAGATGGCGCGTGTCGTGGAAGTGAAGCCCTGTTGTTGGCTCGTCCAAGATGTAGAGGGTATTGCCGGTCGATGGGCGAGAGAGTTCTCGAGCGAGCTTGATGCGTTGCGCTTCGCCGCCTGAGAGCGTTGTTGATGATTGGCCGAGTTTGATGTAATCGAGCCCTACACGTTTTAAGGTATTGAGCTTGATTTGGATCCAGGGGATATTGGCAAAATGTTCCAGTGCTTCATTAATATCCATCTCTAGAACGTCACGGATATTTTTCTCTTTAAAGCGGATAGAGAGGGTCTCTTCATCAAAGCGGGCGCCTCCGCAGTGTGTGCACTCTATCCAGGAAGCTTCTAGGAAATCCATGTCGATCTTCACCATTCCGAGCCCTTTACACTCAGGACAGGAGCCTTCTTTGACATTAAAGCTAAAACGACCCGCTTTATATCCTTTCGCTTGGCTTTGTGGAAGCTGTGCAAAGAGTTCTCGAATTTCATCGAAGATGCCGACATAGGTCGCAGGATTAGATCGAGGGGTGCGA
Source organism: Chlamydiia bacterium (assembly GCA_028293095.1). Lineage (GTDB taxonomy): Bacteria > Chlamydiota > Chlamydiia > Chlamydiales > FEN-1388 > JAHFTM01. Next base: position 1,014 of record JAQGPK010000027.1, read on the forward strand.
CCGATTGGGGACTGATCAATCTCGATGACTTTATCGACAGCTTCATAATCAATCGATGCATACTTTCCAACAGGCTGGGATGAACCCATCAAGGCATTCGAGAGTGCAGGATAAAGCGTTTCTAAGAAAAGGGAAGATTTTCCAGAGCCTGAAACCCCCGTGATGGCGATGAAGCAGCCAAGAGGAATCTCGATAGTTACATTTTTGAGGTTGTGGTGCGTGCAACTAGTGATGGAGACCTTTTTACCGTTTGGAGTTCTGCGGGTTTTTGGAATTGGAATCTTTTCACGTTTGGAGAGAAAAGCTCCTGTCAGAGATTGCTTATTGGCAAGAAGTCCTTTGAGATCACCTGCATAGACAATTTCTCCTCCTTGAAGGCCGGCCTTGGGACCGAAATCAACAATGTAGTCTGCAGTGCGGATCGTCTCTTCATCATGCTCCACGACAATAACTGTGTTATCTTTATCACGAAGCTCCTGTAGTGATTGAATGAGCTTTTTATTATCGCGAGGATGCAGTCCAATTGAGGGTTCATCGAGAATATAGGTGATCCCAACAAGTCCAGAACCAATCTGTGAAGCAAGGCGCACACGCTGGGCTTCTCCACCTGAAAGCGTGGGTGCTGTGCGGGAGAGTTGTAAATAGTCAAGGCCAACATTTTTTAAAAACTGAAGACGAGCAGTAATCTCGGTAATAAGTTCTTTGACAATTGCCGTTTCATATGAGGAGAGGGCTACATTGCTAAAGAATTGCAAAACCTCTTCGATAGGCATGGTGACAACTTCAAAAATTGTCTTTTCATGAAAGCGAGCGGCTGCAGGATACGTTTTGATACGGGCGCCTTGGCATGAGGGGCAAATGCCACTTTGCATGTAGACTTCTTGTTTGCGCTTGTAATTTTCGCTTTTAGCTTTCTGGTACTTATCATAGGCCTCATGCAAGACTCCACGCCACTGTACTAAGTCATACCAAAAAGCGCCTGTCTGAGGATGGACAAACTGCATTCGCGACCATTTTTTCTCCGTGCCATGAAGAAAGATCTTTTTGGCTTTGTCGGAGAGCTTTTTCCAAGGCGTTGACACATCAAAGTCATACATGCGGGCGAGGTTGTTATAGATATTGCCGTAGCGTACAGTTTGATAGGAGCTTGCGATAAGGCAGCAATCCTCTTGTATGCTTTTATTTGGATCGATGATCGATTCTAATACATACTCTTGCTTGATACCCATTCCTTGACAGTCAGGGCACATACCTTGGGGACTATTGAAGGAAAAGTCTTGAGGATCGAGTGGTTCATAGGAAAGACCCGATTTTTGCGAGTAGGCTTTGGTGGAGTAGAGGCGATCTTCATTGGTTTCGTGATCTAAGATAATGCAGCTGGATTGCCCTTCAGTAAGCGCTGTCGTCACAGACTCTGCAATGCGATTTGCTTGATTTTTTTGCACTTCAAAGCGATCAATTACAATATCAAGATCATGCGCCTTGCTTTTATCGAGTAGGGTTGTATCGCTTAACAGCTGCACAGTGCCATCAAGCCTGACTCTTGTATACCCCTTTTTGACAATTGCTTCTAAATCATCTTTCAGTTCTCCCTTCTTGCCTCGAATGTAAGGGGCCAAGAGAATCAGTTTTTTACCTTCTGGGGAGCGCTGTATCTCGCTAATGATTTCATCTTTACTTCTTGCCGTCACTCGCTCGTAACTTATAGGACAGTAGGCGATAGCGCCTCTTGCAAAGAGAACACGAAGGTAGTCATAAATCTCTGTAATTGTGCCAACCGTGGAGCGTGGATTGCGGCCGGCTGTCTTTTGCTCAATTGATATTGTCGGGGTAATTCCATTGACAGCATCGACATCTGGCTTTGGCAAATCGCCAATGAAGCGCCTTGCGTGTTGCGATAGGGACTCAACATAGCGGCGCTGCCCTTCGATGTAGATTGTATCGAAAGCAAGCGATGATTTACCAGAGCCCGAGACGCCCGTAAAGCAGATGAGCTTTCTTGCTGGAAGCTTTAGGCTGACTGACTTTAGATTGTGAACGCGTACATGTTGCAGTTCGATCATGTCGTCTAATAAATCCTCTTTTCAGAAACGCCAGTATAAAGGCTTTGGTAATAAAGGAGCTAGCTGAAGTGTTGGTGGTCGAAGAACGAGTTTCGGTATTACAGAGATCTACATCTTTCTTATGTTTAAAGTACTAAAAAGTTATGCTTAGGAGCAATAAAAGTAAAATATAATAATTTATTGAATATTAGAGAGCATATGCAAGTAAGTCATAATGTATGTTTGCAGCCTAATTTGTGGTTCGACTGTGAGGATCTTCAAGTGCGTCTGGACACCACTTTCTTTTTGGAAGAAGGACGAAATTTTGTGCACCAAGGAAAAATTTTGGATGCCAAAAAAGCTTTTGAATCGGGATTGTTATTTGCACCCCAGAATGAAGAGCTGCTCTATCAGTTAGGTAGGCTACATGATGAGGATTTGGCTGATAAAGTGGTAGCTAGGGCCTATTTTGATTCTGTATTGATGATCAATCCTCATCATGTGAGCGCCAGGGTAGGTCTTATGAATCTTCACAAACATGCAGCCGATACAGCGATTCTTGATGCATCAGAGGTTATCCATCATATTTTTTTTGAGACACTACCACAAGTAGATCATCGCATTACTGCACAGAAAGCAGCATTTCATCTCTCAATTTTTGCTCAGCAATTAGCTCAAATGGAAAGAGATCCGCTTCCACCGCTTATAGATGTTACAAGCTTTGCAATTGCGAGGAATCCGAGAATGGACGGTCATACATGGATTGAATAAAATTTCTCTGCAGAATATATGTAGAGCCAAATTTGATTATCTTTCCTTCAATTATTTTGCTTTAAAAAGAGCCATAAACTTGCTGCTTTGTAGAAAAAAGTCGTATTCAAAAGAGGAAAGGATTACAGTAAAAATGTAAAAGTTTCATAACTTTAAAATATGAGGCCTTTCGTATGCGTTATGTTTGTAGTTTATATAGTAATCCATTTTGTATCTCGCCATCTATAAAAAAATAATAGTGATAGATCTCAATTTTTTTAGCTGTTGTTTATCAAATAATCTTTTTTAAGGAGGAATGTATGAAAAAAATATCAATTCTTGCTCTACTCGTAGTAGGGTTTATGTCTTTTGTAGGTGCATCAAATCTTTTGGCAGGACATGGGCATGCAGACAAGAAGCCTGGATCTGTAAAACCGCTTACAGTGAAAGAATTAACTAGATCCAATATTAATGAAGTACTAAAGAACAGAAAGTTTGTGGTGATTAATGTGTATAAGGAGTGGTCGCCCTCCTCAAGTCATGAAAATCACATTTTTCAGCAACTTGCTGAAGAATATCGAAAGAAACCTTACCGGTTTGCGAAGCTAAATGGTAGTAAGGAGAAAGAGCTTGTTGAGTACTATCATATCACGTCATTCCCAACGATCCTTTTTATCAAAAATCAAAAGGAAGTTGCAAGACATGTCGGGCATATTAGTAAAGAAGAGCTTGAACAAAAAATGGTTCTTCACTTTATTCCGTAACTAGTTTGAATGCTAAGCAGAAACTAACAGTATACTGCTTAGCATTCAGTCATGAATTTTTTTAGTCGAAATTTTATAAATGGTTTGTACTATGAAATATTACTGGAGTGTTTTTCTTTTTTTAGTAGGATTTTGTTGTCTTACAGATAGGCAGCATCTGACAGCTGGCTCGATGACATATGATCAACTACTCACACATCCTACATCCGTTATAGAGCTCAATAATGATACTTTAGAAGAAATGGTCAATTCCTCGCGATTTGTGATAGTAGATATATATGCTACATGGTGCACGCCATGTAAACGTTTAGCTCCCATTTTTGATGAAGTCAGTAAC
>JAQGPK010000085.1 GCA_028293095.1 Chlamydiia bacterium
CCATAGAGCTCAAGTTGTTTTAAAGAGGGAAAGTATCGCAAGTATTGAAGATCATTATCCTGTATTGAATGGCAGCCCCCAATTGCAAGTCTTTGAAGTTTTGGTAAATAAAATGCAATATTTTGTAGAACGTCTCGATTGAGCTTATGACAACCATAATCAAAATCTATCGCAATTGTGTGCGCGCAAGCAGGATCTTTTAATAATGAGGTAAGTTCGTGGGCCGTTGGCTTTAGCATGCAGCTCTCATAATCATCAAATGCGATTTTTTCTAACGATAAATGGGTAAAAAGAAGCTGATTGATTACTTGATACGTCTCTTTTGTTGGGAAGCGGTATCCTTTACGAGTGGCACATTGCGACCCATAAATTGTAATAGTTTTGAGAGTAGAAATGTTTGCGAAATTAAGAAGGCCACTACTTGTAATTTTTCGACCATTTATAATTTTAATCTGCTGCAACTGACGAAAAGAGGTGAGACAGTTCAAATCTCGGTTTTCTAGTGTTTCACCATTAATAGTAAGCTTTTTAAGTAGCGGAAAACAGCTAGAGAGTGAATAGATATCTTGCCATTGTATAGCAGTATTCTCAAGAGAGCACTCATCTACTTGTTCTGCAAGTTCTAAAACTTCTTTTCGTAGCGAATTGGGTAGCTTTCGAAAATCAAAAGAGCCCTCTTGGAAAAAAAGAGTAGAGAGTAGGGCACTTAAAAGATGTTTATGCTTTTTCAGATCTACTTTTTCGAATTTTTCGTATGGTGAAGGTGTATGTATAAAGGCAAGAGGTTGTGCAAATAGTCGAAAAGCTGTGTGGTAGATATCGGTAGCTAGCGAGAACAGCGTCGTAGAGGAGGTAGAAGGGGCTAGAATCAGGTTCGAACCCTTTTGAGCATTGAGGAGATAATGCGGGGAATTAAGTTGTAAATAGGGTCTAGTAGGTTCCATAAAATCATCATTTTAAATTTTGGAGAATACTATCTATTTATTTACTTTTAGACAAGCCATACTTTACGGAATAAATTCTATTTTTCTAAGAAATTTTATAATTTAAAACTATTTATTAATTGTTATTTACTGCAGTTATTTATATAATTTGTACTGATTCTTAAGTAAATTTAAAAGGTATTGTATGAATCCGGTAGCAGCGTCCCTATCACGAAGCAGCGACAGAGCAGAGAGTATTCCAGTAGAGCAGAAGCAATCAGGAGGAAATCCTCAGAGCGAGCGTACAGATCAGATTGCTCAATCATGTATTAGACTTAGCAGCAGCAGCAGTGACCCTGAGGTGGCAAAAGATTTCAAGCGTTTTGGGTTAAATTCTACACGTAGCTTTTTTTCTCCACCCTCGACTACAAATGGAGGCTACAAGCAAACAGAACCACTTTGTTATTTACCTGCAAAGCTTCCTCTAGACGAGGCAGTAAAAGAGGCTACGCTTCAGCAGGGAGAATTTACATTCCCAGAAAATTTAAAGAAAGAAGCCGAAAAAGCAATTAGACTCGACCTATCCAAGGCTACTATCTCACCGAAGGTTGTAAGTCTTATTGTAAAATACTGTCCAAAGCTTCAGTATGTAAATTGTAGCAATACTGATATAACTATGGAGCAATTAGGAATTCTCCTTTTGTTAAAAGAGCTAAAAAATATTATCGTTGTTAATTGTCCTAATATCAAGACAGAAGCGATTCAAGAGCTTAGAAAACTTTATTCAAATATAGACATAGTTTTGAGTTATCGACTATAATTTTCTCTGAATTAACTCGCCTTTGCTAGCAAGTTGCTACATCTTGCCAGCTTGCAGCAAAGCGCGCGGTGATATCGCTTCTATCAGTGCCAACAACTGCTGCATCGGTAAGTTTATTGCTAAAAGTGTTTTCAAGGGTTTTCCATTTCTCTTGTAACGACTTGCCTCTTTGCTTTTGATCATCCTCCCACTGCTCTGGAGTTTTATACTTCATAACCATAGTGCAGAACTGATTTTCAAATGCTCTATCAAGCCATTTGACGAGTTCTCCTGAAGCTTGAGTTTTTGTTGGCAATTGGAGAAGAGGAGCAAGTACGTGTTCTTCCAGGCGTTTTGCGAGCAACTCTTTATTCCAATAAGATTTTTTCTTGCAAGCTGCAAGACACTTTGCCTTTAGATCGTTTGTACTATTGAGATATGCTCGTGTGATATCTTCACTTGATAAAAATTCTTCTCCTTTTCGTTGCTTTACTAGCGTGGAAATATAGTCTTGAAAGGATTTGATCATTTCAGCGCGCAGCTCAAAAATAGGGTTAGACACAGTTGAGTAGAGGAGCCAGTTTCGAATCGGCTCAGGTTCTTCTTCTGGTGGTATTTTTTTAAATTCAGGCAGAATAAAGCCCTTTTTTCGTAAAGATTCTAGATAGCGCGTCCGATCACTATGAAGTTTTTGACGATTTCCATTTTGTTCTAATAGTTCTTTTACATTTTCACGCTGAAGATGTTGGTAATTTACAGGCCAAATTATATTACAGATATAAGTGCCGCTAGCTGCAATGCTCGTACTTGTAAAAAGAGAAAGAAGGCCCCAGCCAATGGCAGCCCCTATGCCTACTATGCCTCCTGTAAAGACTATGGCGACAACTGCACCGAGCACTCCGATGGTAGGCACGGCGTAGCTGCTGCACATGCGAGCAAATTTTTCCAAGCCTTTGGAGTTCTTGATAATTTTAAAGGAATCCTTTACCCATCTCCACGTTTCTTGGAACCATGTTCTTGGATGTAGCAGTGCTTGTTTCGTATCACCATATGTTTTTAGGAGAGAAAGTGCTTGCTGTTCAGCTAAAATAGCTTCAGCACCTTGACCGCGAGTTACAGCTATAACGGTATTTAATGCTTGAAGGCTACTGTAATCCAGGCCATGAACCACACTTTGGATGGCTGCAGATTTTGTGGCACTTGTAAGACCCTCTACAGTTGCGCTAACAAAAGCTTTTACGATTTTTCCTTCTTGTAAATTGCTGCCAAAAGCGCGTAATACATCGATAAGAGATGATGAGAGTGGACCCCACTGGACTATTTCTGCTAAAGCGTAAAAGGCGAAATCGTTTTCAGTAATGATTGGCTCAGCCATAGAAGAGCGGGTGGATTCACCGAGAATCGCATGGGTGTAGAGCTTAGCTCGTACACCCGCTTGTAATGTTGCAAGTATCTCTTGCTGTCCAAGACGGCTTAAAGTGATTGCCATATCTGCTGAGAGTGCTTCTGCGGAGGTTGGGTGGTTGTTAATCCATTCTATAAAGTCTCGATTGAATTTTGCGATGGCGAGTGGATCTTTTAATCTGTCGCCTAATTGTTTGAGCGCATCTTTCCAGTGGTAGCCTTTCTCAGCAAATTGCATTTTAATCGTAAACTCACGAGGAGTGACATATTTGGGTAAAAAATACCCTTTGGCCATGCTTTTAGCAGCTCCATGAATATCTTTTGATCGTAAAACTCCCACTAGAACATTGCTGCGCTGCGGCTGATCTAATTTTTCGTATTGCCATAGCTGTTTTTTAAAAGCTTTTTTTAATTCATCGATTTCTTCCATAAGACATGTGCGCTGCTCTTCATGACGATCTACTTGTAACTGGAACTCCTGTTTGGCCTTTTGAGTTGCAGGATTATCTCCAAGGTCTGTGATATTTTGATTGATCTGAGCAATTGCTGTAGCGAGTTGATTTCGCCCTCTTTGTCTTAAACCAATTGCGTGAGTGATGCGCTGCATGTAGGCAGAGCGCATCATGATTCGGTTATCATTAATATCTTCATGAAGTTCTTGAAGCTCAGTTTCAAAAGAGTGTATGAGAGTGTCTAAACGCGTCTGCTCTGCAACAAGTGCAGGAGCAGACGTTATGCCTCTTGAGACAATAGCATCAGTAGTTCTTTGAAGATGGAGCTCTTTAAGGGCATTTTCTTTAGCTGAAAGTTCTGCGACAAGATCTCGTATGGCTGTTTTCCTGGCATCGATGCCTTCTTTGAATTTTGTAAAGTCATTGTATGCATCTTCTAGAGGTGCATATTCAAAGTTGATGAGGAGTTGCCCCCACTTGCTATTTTGCCACTTGTAGTTTTCAGGCTGCTTTACGCGTGCATGTTTACCGATGAGTAGCCTTGAGATATCTTCATTGTCAATGGCAGCTGAAAGATAGTTGCCAAGACGTTGTAGACTACCTTTGATTTTAAATGTATAGGGAGTAAGTTTACTAAAAACGCTTTTATCGGCTTTGATAGCACTTTTGAGTGTCTGTATTTCTCCTCGCAAAGAATCCCGTTCATTATTTTGAAAAAGCGCATCTTTTTGAAGACTGTTGCTCTCTTCAAGAGTCTTGTTAACAGCTCTTTGATAGTGTATTTTAAGACGTTCAGCTATGCGCGGATCTTTTATGGCGTTATGGAAGGTGTTTATAAGAGTTATAACGGCTCTTGCTTGTTTTGTTTTATAGGTTGCGATATGGTCAATTTGCTTTTCACGTAAATTGAGAATTTGTAGATCGATTTCCTGCTGAAGAATCTGCATCTCGATTCTTTGGCCTTGATTAAGAGGATTATTTTCCTTTTCTGTCAGTCCGCGTACGAGAAGTTTTTTGATCGAATTGCTTTTGCTCGTAAGTTTTAGAATACGTTCTTGATATTCAGGTGCACTGAATTGTTTCTGCTCTTCAAAGTACTGCTCTTGAGTTTGAAGGCGTGTAGCATCACAATCTGCTTGCCACTGCATGATTTGACACTCTACCTGGCGATCATTTACAGGATGTGCTGCTGTACTATTTCCAAACTCTTTACCTGCTATTTTTCCTCGTTCGATCGTAAGGTGTAGTTGAATTTTTTCTATCTCTTGATTGAGTGAGTGAATATCACTATCTGTTAGTGTAAGGTTTGTATCGGGGTGCCTTTTGAGCTCAATTGTCTTTTTGGCAATTTCGAGTTCTTTTTCTAGCTTTTTTACGTGAAGTGCTTGGCTATCTGTCAAAGAAGATTCTATTTGGAGTGGCAGTAATTGAGGCATTGTTGACGGGTGAGGGAGTGGGCGTTTCCCCATAATAATTCTAAAAATTTCTGCGCTCGCGGAGTATTCGGTTGTTCTCACCTGCAGATTCTCTGAGTCAAGACAATATTTTATTTCGAGATTATTGAGACGTGCCTTTAATTCTGCAAGTTTGAGATGGGGTTGGTTGCTTTTTTCATCTAATAATTCTTTTAATGCTTTGACGAGTGCTATTTTAGCATTCAGTAAAGAGCTTTCAGTACTGATTGCTTTTACTCGCAGCTCCAGATCGTTCATTGTTTTCAGATCAACATTTTTGACTTCTTTCTCAGCGCTTTGTAATACATGTAGCTTATCAATAACACGAGCGGAATGAGTCTGGCCCATGAAAGAGCGATGAATAAAAGAAAAAACGCCTGATAGTGAAGGGCCGGCAACTCCTTCGCGTTGAATAGGTGGAAGTACATTGTCAGCTATAGCATGGAGCTCTTTATCAATGACATCTGCTGAAGGATGTACTCCTGAATGTTCTGATTGATGAATATGCATCTCTAGTACCCCCTCTAATTAGCCTACAGATACACCAATAAATTATTTAAATAATATAGAAATTTATTTGACTCCAGCAAGAAGTTGAACTATTCTGGGTCCAATTATGGATAGACGATTAAATGATGATTTAAGAAAGGAGAGGCGAGGCTTTAGAAGAGTTTATACCATACTTGCTATATTTATAAAACAAACTCACTTACTTGATAGGTGAAGCGTTTCGGAAATTTGATCATACGATGGTAAATGGTTTTAAAGGGCTCTTTTTGCTATAGGTGAAGCGTTATAGTTTATTAGCAAATAGAGTTGCTCTTCGCTTTCGCTTTCCATAGGAGTGGTATACATTCACATGTGCCTTTCGATTACGAGGCTTAGATGTAACGACAATATCAACGTCTTGTCCGAGTTCATTGAGAAAATGAATTAAACGCTCAACGGAGTATCCTCTGAAATGACCCCGTAAAAGTTCTGAGAGTTTTGGTTGAGAAATGTTAATCAATTTTGCTGCTTGTGTTTGAGTAAGTTTTTTTTCCTTTATAGCGCTATTTATTTCCATGACAAGGTGAGATTTTGTCTCCATCTCTTCAGAATTCTTGAAACCTAGATCGGCGTATACGCTTCCAGAGCCTATTTCTACTTGAGTATCTACTGTTTCTTTCTCAAAAGTTTTTTCTTTTTTCATGATTTCCTCCGCTTAAGCACCCATGCCTCGTATTCTTGTTCTGCTAGCTTGA
>JAQGPK010000108.1 GCA_028293095.1 Chlamydiia bacterium
CGACTTTTTGGGAGACATTACAGATGATGAAATCTATTACGAACGAGCCATTCAAGCACTTCATGCAGCCGTTACCGCAGATCCAGAATTCATTCCCGCGCGTAGCCACTTAGCCTGTTCCTATATGCATCTTGGCGAAGTGATGTCAGATATTGTAGCTTTTCGAGAAGCGTGCCACCATTTTCAGATTGTTGTTGATCAAGATCCAGAAGATGACCTCGCTTGGAGCGAGTGGGGACTTGCTTTGATGCATCTTGTTGAGCTGATGCATGAGGATGGCATCCATACAAATGAAAATCTTTTAGAGCAAGCTGAAGGCCATTTCTTACAAGCACTGTTTTTAGGGAATTCTCAAGCAAGCTATAACCTTGCCTGCCTGTATTCCTTTCAAGGTAATGTCTCAGATGCTCTCTTTTATTTTGAACGAGCTGTTGTGGAAGAGATGCTTCCGCCGCTTGAAATCATGAAAAATGATGGATGGTTAAAAAATCTGAGAAATACGGATTATTTTAAGGAGTTTCTTCTCAAAGCCCCGAAAGATGAAGAAGAGGCTGACACGATATAGTTTTACTTCTTAGTTTCTCGTGAAATGGTTCGTTATACTAGTACAAAGTATTAGGATGTAAAAGCAATTTCCGCGATAGTTTTAGCCATTGCCCTTACAATGCTATGGTGTCCATTGTTGCCCTTCTCTCCTCTCTCTGTGTCCTCTGTGTTCTCTGTGGTAAAAAAGAATCAAAAAGGCCTTCGCTATGTATTGTGTGGCTATTCTTTGCGCCTTCGCGTCTTTTGTATTTCTTTGCGTTAAAAAAGCCTAAAATTAAGGCAGAGTATTTCTAGTAAATCTTTTAACTAAGCTCATTAATATCGAAAGGCTTTGTACTTGCAATAGGCGGGACAGTTGGGGGTTCTGAAGGGGAGTCGCCTAGTCTGGATCTGGAAAAGCTTGTAGCTGGATCGGCTGGAGCTGGGGCTTGAGCTGGGGCTTGAGCTGGGGCTTGAGCTGGAGCTGGAGCTGAAGCTGGAGCTGGAGTTGGAGTTGGAGTTGAGGCTGGTGCTGCTGGTTTGACTGGTGGAAGAGGGATCTTTGGTGGAGCAGGCTTTGCCTTGTTAAATTCAGTCGTAAGAGATTGATAGCGAGCTTCAATATTTTTTTCTTTGAAAAGTTGGTCTAAAGTTTTAAGTTTATTTTCATATTCTTTGAGAATTTTCGGATTAAATGTATTGAGCTTCTTGCAGCAATCAGGATCTTTTAAAATGTTAATCAAAAATTCACGTCTATTTTGAAGCTGTTTATAAGGCGTTGTGAATGCTGCTTGAAGATCGGTTACCCTTTTTTCACATTTTTTATACTTCGCTGTTAATGCTTTATTGTTGTTTGCTTGTTCTGCTTGTTCTTTTGTAAGTGGACGAGGTTTACTTTTTAGATCAACAGACTCCTGATCGCGAGTATCGGTGGCTTCCTTTAAGGCATCCATTGCACTTTTTATTTCAGGTGATAACTCTTTATCGTTAAAACGATTTCCAAGATAACTTGATCCAAGAAGCGTTGGGGTCACATTTGCTTTATTGAGCTCCATATCAAGCTCGTCAAGCTCATCACAGCTATTTTTTATTAAGGTATCTACTGTCTGATTAATCTCTTCTTCAGCCTGTCTACTAAGTTTTGCAAGTTGGCCAACTTTTTTGGAAGTATCCTCATAATCTTTCTCTAATTTTTTTAGGAGTCCTATTTCATTGAAAAAATCTTCTGGAAATGGAGTAACTTTCTTTCGTTCTTTTTGACTTCGAAAGGTAATGACTGTTTCTTCCTCAAGAAATATTTGTGCGGCTTTTGCTTGTGTTACTCTTGCTCCAATAATAGCGCCTGGATCATTTTTGAGATGTTTTACGCATCTTGCATTGTAAAAGCCTGCACTTTCATTTTTATCACGAATGAGCTGGATAAAAAGCGTTCCCTTGTTTGCTTCAAAGATATGCCGCACAGTACTGTCAGTGACAGCTCTTGTTGTATGCGCTTCGTATGCCGTGACGACCGCTTTTACTTGAGCCTCCACTTCAGCACGCTTTTTGTCATCGCAAAGGCCTGGATACTTAACACCAGTAAAGATTTCTTGGGTGATTACAATATCTCTTCTTACATCTTTTACAATCTGTCCTGCTGCATCATACACTGGTACGCTAATCGTGCGTTTGACAATAGCACTGATATATTTTTTACCAGATTTCTCATCTTCAAATGTTTTGTAGTCGATTATTTCAGAGCTTGTCTGAATTTTGGCTGGATCGATGTAGATTTTTTTAATGTTTACTGCATTCTCTCTTTTCCCGTTGATAACCGCGCCTGTATTCATTTCGACGATTTCTGCAATGAAATCAAAAGAGGACATTGATTGTGCTTTTTTTTGATACTCTAATTTCGGATCGGTTGCATCAATGAGGACTTCTTTGCTTGCCTCTGGGGCAGTAGTAGGTGAGGTCGGCGGAATGTTAGGGGGGAGTGATGGGGTACTGTCAGGAATGATTGACGGAGTGTTGCTAGGGTTGATTGGTGATACAGACATGCAATTACCTTATGTTTTCTTCTTTATAGTGAACTTTGTCTCAATAGTAAATAATAATTTTAATGTCTTATATTCAGTCTCTTTAGGGTTCTTTTATAAATTTATTCAAAATCTCTTGCAGAGAATTCGTAAGTTGAGTACTCTTTTTGCTATATTTTTGTGGATTTTATTACTGGGGTGTCGCCAAGCGGTAAGGCAGCGGTTTTTGGTACCGCCATGCGGAGGTTCGAATCCTTCCACCCCAATTTGATAGTTGATGGAGTCCTAAGAAAGTTTGAAAGAAAAAACCACAGCAATACTGGTAGCGGGTTCATCAAACCCTACCTTTCATGAGGAAGTAGCTTCCCAGTTAGGGATACCACTTTTTCCGATTCAGATTCTTACCTTTCCAGATGGAGAGTGTAGGGTTCAGTTGAAAGGGGATGTTGCAGGAAGAGTTGTGGTCATTCTTCAATCCTTAGGAAAGAAGCCAAATGAGTACATTGTAGAGACAATGCTCATAGCCGATGCGCTAAGGCGTGCAGGTGCTTCTAGGATAGTCTTAGCCTGTCCTTATCTTGCCTACAGCAGGCAAAATTTGGCAGAGCATAAGGGCGCATCTTTAGCAGCAAGGCTTTTTGCCCGTTTTTTACATGAAGCAGGGATTTCGGAGCTCATTACTCTAGATCTGCATGATGATGAAATTCCGGGGTTTTACGACTTTCCTGTTGAGCACTTAAGCGCCAGGAAAGAATTGAGCGCAGAGCTTAAAAAGCGGCATCCATCACTTGAACCATTAGTTATTGTAGGCCCCGATCTTGGCAGTGCCAAGATTGTGGGTCAGTATGCTGAAGAGTTTCAATCGAGCGCTCTTCTTCTTGAAAAGAGAAGAATAGATGCTCGAAGAGTTGAAATGCTCTCCTTAAGTGGAGAGATAGAAGGAAAAAACGTTCTTCTCGCTGACGATATGTGTTCTACAGCAGGCACTATTGCGTCAGCAGCTAAAGTCTGCCGAGAGAAGGGCGCAAATCATATTTTTGCATGTGTGACACATGGTCTCTTCGTAGAAGAGGCAATTGACCGCATTGTGAAAAGCCCTATTGAGCAACTTTTTGTCAGCAATTCAATTGCTATGGACAAAAAGGTACTAGAGTGCTCGAAGATTTGCGTCGTTTCTGTTACGCCCACTTTT
>JAQGPK010000150.1 GCA_028293095.1 Chlamydiia bacterium
GCCTAGCTTATTTGCTGCTTCACTTCCTGTTGAACCATCCAGATGTTCGAGTATTTTCCCGTTTTTATTTCTGATTATAAATCTATAAGTAGTAACTATTTCAGGACTAAATTCATTATTCAAAAGATCTTTAATCGTAGCTTGGTCTTGCGTGACATTCAAAGAAATGAGAGGGGAATATTCAATACCCTTTTTAATTTCTGGGTGAGCACTATGTGCAAATTGTAAGTGTTGATCGATTCGTGCACCTTCTGGGGCTGTACCAAAAAATGAGAAAAGGCGAAGAAGAATTTCTGGCGCGCAATACTGCGCTTTTGTGTTGGTAATGATCTTACAAGTTTGAAGTTCTAGAAGAAGATTTTCTAACAATTTTATAGGAGTAGTATGGCGAGATACATTTCTGAGAGATTCTACTACTTCTCGTAAAGCTTGTTGAAGTCGTGTTAATTCAGGCTTTGTTACAGTTGATTGAGATGGAATATGAATTTTTCCAGTAAGGAGAGATTCAAAATCGTTTGTATGTTTCATGTGTTGTAGGAGTGTATTTAACCAGCATGTATTGCCTATATTCTCGATCCCCTTAGCTGCTTGACTAATTGGTGACGTTGAGGAAGAAGACGAGGATGACGAGGATGACGAGGATGATGAGGATGATGAGGATGATGAGGATGATGAGGGTGAGGCTGAGGAGGAGGAATTTTGTAGCGAGAGAGCTATTGCGAGTTCAAGCTCACTTTCATTTTCACTATCATTGACTGAAGAGGAGGATGAGGATGTAGGATTTGTTAACGAGAGAGCTATTGCGAGTTCAAGCTCATTTTCACTGGCTGATGAAGAAGATGAAGAAGATGAGGAAGATGAAGAAGATGAGGAAGATGGCTTTGTAGAGGCGCCCTTTGAGGTGATGTAATGAGCGTAGTTTGGCTTTTCTTTTAAGACTTTAGCGGATTTTTGATATAATTTATAAAGTTGTTTGTTTTTTTTCCAGTCTGGAATTTTTTTAATTGCTTCAGAGAATATAGCAATATATTTGCCTGAACTATCGCACTTATTTAGTATATTTACCCATTTACTTTCAGCAGGACCTGTAAGAAGTGCTGAGATCTCTGGAGAAAGATAAGGGCTAATTAATGACAATGACATAATGACCTAATATTAATATATATTATATGCATAGTATTATAGTAGTAATATTTTTTTATGTCTATAACTAATTTATTATTCTTATCAAGATTGGAATAAATTTTAAAGATCAGCAAATGGACTTGCAGATTGTGTGAAAAGGGAGCCTTTTTTACGGCGGTTAATTTCGGATCGTAATGAAAAAAGAAGATCTTGATCAAAATCTTGACGAGCCGCCCACAAGAGATAATCAATCGGAATCTCTTTCATCGATCGACCTTTGTGTTTTCCAAGGGGCATATTTTTCATGGCGATTGGCTTAGAAAGCACATTTTCGATATCTTTGATTGTTTTAAAATTGGCAGCCAGTCGTTTGAAGACTTGAACGTTGACGATCACATCGCTCATTGCACGATGAGCTCCCTCTTCTTCAATATGAAAATGCAGGCGCAGCTGTTCAAGTGAGTTAGAGGGACTTTCTCCATAGAGACGAGCAAGTCGAAGTGTGTCGAAAGAGGTGTTATTTTTAATAGTACAGGGTATGTTACAGCGTTTAGCTGCTTGATTGATGATTTCAATATCAAAATTGATGCCATGGCCTACGATAGGATGACGGCCTATGATCTTGAGAATAGTGGGTAGTACTTCCTGAATTTTAGGCTTTCCCTGCACCATCTCTTGTTTGATGTGATGGACGGCAATAGAGGCCTCTGGGATCAGACGTTCGGGATCTACTAAAGATTCAAAATCAGTAACAATGCCACTTAAGGTAAAGGTTGCAACAGCCACTTCTATGATGCTGTCGTTTTCGGTGTCGAGACCTGTAGTTTCACAGTCGATGCAGACAAATGTAGTATCTTTAAGTAATGCCATATGTCTTGAGTAGTAATTTACGAAGTTCAAATTGACCTTCGTGCGTTTTAATAGAATAGTATACCCAGGGAATTGCTTTATCGGGAAGATAAGAGAAGATTAAATCCCTATTTTTTTTCTTTTCCTGACTTTTTACTTTATCAGTTTTTGTAAGAACTAGGATGAGATTTTTTTGATGAAAAGAGGCCCATTCGAAAAAAAGAAGATCATCTTCATTGGGAGTGCGGCGTATATCAAGTAGGAAAATGATAGTAGAAAGCTCGACTCTTTTTTCAAGATACTGCTGGATATTTTTCCCCCACTCTTTTTGTAGCTCTTTAGAAACTTTGGCATATCCATAGCCAGGAAGATCGACAACGGCAAAAAAATCTTTTACTCTAAAGAAATTAATGAGAATCGTTTTACCAGGAGTTGAAGAGACTTTTGCCAGACGCTTAATTGCAAAAAGATCATTTAGTAGGCTCGATTTTCCAACATTGGAGCGGCCAACAACCGCGACTTCTTTGAGAACTTTCCCGTGTGCATCACAAATTTTTGTATAGTCAGCAGGAAGCTCTGCAGACTTGATGAAGGAAGCTGTATTCCAAGGAAATTCTAACATTGTCTTACCTCAATTTTTCTTCCCCCATCTTCTGTATGGCAAATAGTTATCTGAATCGCATCTTTTGGAATAATTGAAGCGATTCGTTCTGCCCATTCCACGCAGCATATCCCCTGACTTGAAAAAAATTCGTCAAAATCCATATTGAGAAAGTCTTCAGCTCCTTGTAAGCGATAGAGGTCAAAATGGTAGAGGGGCATTTTGCCTGTATAGGTATTTAAATACTGAAACGTCGGGCTGTTGATTTCGCTAGGATCAATACCAAGTGCAAAGCCTAGCCCTTTAATGAAGGTTGTCTTTCCCGCGCCCAACTCCCCAAAAAAACAGATAACTTTTTGAGAACAAAGGCTTTGCGCAAACTTTTGCCCAAAGTTTTGTCCAAGTAAAAAAGTCTCTTCAGCATTCTTTGGGTAGTAGGTTGACATGTATGTAATCAGTTACCCTTCAGAACCTGCTTCTGATAACCAGCGCTCGACATGTGGAAGGCATTCTGGAATTTCGCTTAAGGCTTCTACGAAGGCAGCAATTTTGTCATCAGCCAGTTGCTTTTCGATAAAATTCATAAAGCCTTCTTCGATCTGATAGCGGCTTTGGTTTTGTACTTCAACAAGCGACATAGGCTTTAAATAGTTTTCTCTAAAGTCTTCGATAACACTCTCTTTGGCATGGAAGAGTTTTCCATTGAGTGCAGAGGAGAAAACAATTTTTGTGATAGGTGCTTTTGGCTTATTTTTACTTGCATATTCTTGAATTACTTTTTGATCATCAGAGATAAAAAAGCGTTTTACTTTGAGTCCGCCAATTCGTTCTGTATTTTCTTTACAGTGCGCCACCCATTCGTAGATCGCATCTTGAGGATTTGGATGAGTGTTATCCCCAAACACTTTGCCTGTGAAAGGGCAGATATAGATTTTTTTCGTGAGATCATCGACGGAAGAAGTAACATACCCAATTTTAATTTCGGTCTCTCTCCACAGTTTGCCTACGCATTCAAAAATTTTAATCGCATCTTCTACGCTTTGGTAAATGACTTTATCGCGGATAAAAAGAACTGGTGAAAGTGCAAATTTTTGCGCTACATAATACAGATAAGCGGAAATAAGTGAGGGATGCTTTACTGTTGCAAGAAAAGCTTTGAGCGGTTTTTGAGCATCTAATGAAAGAGCCAGCTTAGACATAGGGTAACCTGAAAAAATAATATTTTAAAAGAGAAGTCTAGCATGTCTTTCTATTTGCCGGCAACCTTTTGCGTGAAAAACGAAGGGAATTTTACTCTTTCTTTTTGATATATTGAGCGTAATAATGCGCTAATTTTTTTGAAAGTTCTGGAAGACGTTGTCGAATTTCTTTGGATGTCGTATGAGAGCAGTGATCCGAGACAAGTTTAAAGAGCAGGCATGGCTTATTCTTTTGCTGTGCCAGATCCACAATAGCATGGCCTTCCATATCCACAAGATCAAAACTTTGAGAAAGACGATCACGCTCTGTAACATCATGCAACGGGGCAGATAGAGTGAGAAGTCGGGATCCCTCTTTTTGAAAAGTAATGGTACTAGATTCATGTGCGGCTAGCATAATGGGATGAAAGCTGTGGAGGGCGATATCGTTTCTTAAAGCACCGGCTATTCCAAAATTAATGACTCTCTCAGCTCGATCAATAAAACGTTCAAGGGTTATTTTTGTCGCTTGTGGCCCCATTCCGGTAATCAGAATGTGGCCCTCTTCACAGGCAAATAGAAAGTCACTGATCTTTTGCGCTTGCGCTAGTTTGAGCGTTTCATCTGCTTCTTTAAGGGTTGCAAAGGTGATTAAGGTGCGTAGCAAGTGCGAATCCTTGGGAGTTGCAAAAATTTTCTATTTACTATCGTCTAAAAAATAGCCATAGGGTTTTTTGAGAACAAAAACAAGCTTTTCAAGCGTTTCAAGTGAAGGTAAAGCGAGTCCTGTTTCATAACGGGAGATACTTTTTTGCTGGATATGTAGAGCTTCCGCTAATTGATTTTGATTCATATCTAACTCAATACGAGCAAGTTTGAGTTTTTTTCCTAACTTTTTCGCATCCATGAAAAAAATCTAATTGAATAAATATGCATAAAAGGGCATATTTTTGGTGTTTAGGTGCATAATTTAGGTTTTATATGCGATTATTCTTTGCATATAAAACAGCAGAAACAAGCGACTACTGCCCAGTTCAGTATTTTCGCTACAATTCTTATTGGTAACTATACAGAAGTAATTAAAGAAAATATAGAGCAAAGTGTGGAGAACTACCATGAGTAATCAAAGAGAAGAATTGCCTCAATGTGTGAAACCGTATCCGTAAGAAGTTCTCCGAATCAGTTGAATATTGGTTGAAAAAGCAGAGCATACTGTGTTGCTTGTATTGTTTTACTTGTTTGAATGCAGAAACTCTGGCACACTTTTTGATGCTTTCGATATCTCTTGTTTGAATGAGAGCATTTGCAGATCTACATAAAGCTTCTGCTAAAGTACATTTTATTTTTTGAGAGAATATGAGCGAATCTGTAGTACAACTTTTGCGTAATGAATTTTCTAAGGTCTGCCAGAAACTTTTTCCTGATCTATCAAATCCAGTGATTGAAGTGATGAGAAGCACGCAAGATACCTTTGGCCACTATCAGTGCAATAGTGCGATGAAGCTTGCAGCTCAACTCAAGCAAAATCCACGAAAAATTGCAGAGGAGCTTGCCAAAAGTGTGCAGTCAGAGGCGATTCAAAAAGTGGAAATTGCAGGACCTGGGTTTATTAATATCTGGCTGACTCCTGAATTTTTAGCGAAGAGAGTACAGGATGAACTTCAAGACCCTTGCCTTTTAGCGTGTGCAAAGAAGCAAGAGCGAGTGATTGTTGACTTTTCCTCTCCAAATGTTGCCAAAGAGCTTCATGTAGGGCACCTACGCTCAACAATTATTGGTGATTGTCTAGCCCGCATTTTTGAATTCTTAGGCCATGATGTTTTGCGTCTAAATCATATTGGTGATTTCGGCACGAGCTTTGGCATGTTGATTGCCTATATGAAAGAAAATTGTAGAGATGCCATTCAGAACGTAGATAATGTCTCTTTAACTGATCTTGTGACCTTCTATAAGCAATCTAAAGCCTGTTTTGATAATGATCCTGAATTTAAAAAGCGTGCGCAGCAGGAAGTCGTAGCTCTTCAAAGTGGTGATGCAGATGCAGCCCTAATCTGGAAGGCTATTTGTGAGATTTCACGAAGAGCGTATCAGGAAATTTATACCCTGTTAGATGTTTCTCTGATCGAACGTGGAGAGTCTTTTTATAATAATCTCCTTGCACAAGTAGTTACTGATTGTGAGAAAAAAGGTCTTGTAACCATCTCAGATGGCGCCAAATGCATCTTTTTAGATGGCTATGTCAATCGTGAAGGAGAGCCGCTTCCCTACATGATCCAAAAATCAGATGGTGGCTATAACTACGATACCACCGATCTTGCAGCTCTCTTCCAGCGTGTTGAGGATGAAAAAGCGGACCGTATCATTTATGTGATTGATGCCGGACAGACAACCCATATGGAGATGCTGTTTAAAGCAGCTGAAAAAGCAAAATATCTGGATAGAGCAAAAGTGCGCGTGGATCATGTGCCTTTTGGACTTGTTCTAGGAGATGATGGTAAAAAATTTCGTACACGTTCTGGAGAGACAGAGAAGTTAATTGATCTTCTAAATACAGCTATCAACAAGGCTGAAGAGGTTTTGAAAGAGCGCAATCCTGATTGGAGTGCTGAAGAGCGTAAAAAAGTGGCTCATGCCCTTGGTATTGGCGCTGTGAAATATGCAGATCTTTCTTGTAACCGTACAAGTGACTATGCGTTTAGTTATGACAAGATGCTGAAATTTGAAGGGAATACGATCGCATTTTTGATGTACTCTTATGTGCGGGCAAAGAGTATTCAGAGGAAAACAGGCGTTGATCCGTCTGCTATCATGAAAACTACTCAAATTATCCTTACGCAGCCTGCCGAAATTGCACTGGCACTTCATCTTACCCGTTTTTCAGAAATGATTGAGCAGATTGTACAGGATCTTTTGCCAAATCGCCTGACAGACTATCTATATGAGCTTGCCGAAAAATTTAATGCGTTTTTCCGCGACTGCCGAGTAGAGGGTGCTCCAGAGCAAAATTCGAGAGTGCTGCTCACAGAGGCTGTTATCAGAACTTTTGAAAAAGGCTTTATACTCTTAGGTGTCCGGCCAGTTGAGCGGATGTAATCTGCAACGTACTTTAGGTGCGCTTTTTCATTTCTACGCGGATAAGGGCTTGAAGGCGTTGCGCCTCGTTTAGTTCTTCTTTAAGATTTTCCTTCGTCTCAATGTCGATGGCTTTTTTGCGCTCAGAAGATTCTTTGATGCGCGTGCGGTCGGCCTTGAAGTGTTCAGCTTCGAGCATGTTGATTTTAGCTGCAAAAGTCGCTGCAAATTTCTTGAGTGTTGGAAGATCTGCATTTTTAATTTTTGCTTCTGTAATAGCCTCTTCGTTTTTTTTCGCACCTACAGGAAGTCCTGTTTTCAGAGTGGAGGCAGGTTTTGTAAGTATTTTGGCAAGAGATGATGTTTTTTGTTGGGTCTCTTCTCTTTCAAAAGCTAGTAAAATCGCAGCAAGCTGTGTGGTGATCTGACTCCACTGCGCTGCATTCACAAGATTTATAGTTGGCTGAGGCTTGCCTTGTGCTTTAAAGTGGGCGTGGACTGCTGCTTGGTGTTGGTGGGTAGGAGTAGAAGAGGTAGTTGGCATATGGAGTATGTTTTGAGGTTCATTATAAATAAAAAAAGGAAGATTTCGACTTATTATATCCGAAGCACTAGTCCATGATCCACGCATCGTCTTGCCTGAAGTGTCATGATGCAAAAAGTGGTGCTTATTCATAAATTCAGTTGCTTCTGGTGTCTTTTTCCCTTTATTTTTATTAAGGAATATAAGGAGTTCTATAAGTTCTTTTGAATGGGCTGGACTGGTATTTTTTTCTTCTATAGAAGAGTTAGGACTGGGAAGATCGTTGATATTCATTGAAGTGCCTTTTGCATATTTTCTTGGTTGATAGCCAATTATTTATTTAATGCATAGAAATTTATTGATTTCTAGAGGATTGTTTTACTTGCTTTTCCCGGAATCTCTCGCACATACTTGGGCACACCATAGCCGGGCAGTTGCTTTTGGATCGCTGCCATCAGCCTTAGGCCCTCTTCCTCGGTGACTTCAAAGTGACTTGTTCCTTGAACACGGTCGAGCTGATGGAGATAATAGGGAGTAACACCATGATCAACCAGCGCTTCAGAAAGCGCTGTGAGCGTTTCTACTGAGTCATTTACCCCTTTTAAGAGTACCGATTGGTTGAGGATTGGAATACCAAGTTTTTGGATTTTTTTAAGCGCTTGCCAGATGTCTTCATCAAACTCCTGGGGATGGTTTGAGTGGATTACGAACCAGATTTGTTTTTTGCACTCTTGCAGTAGTTGCAAGAAGGAAGCATCAATCCGCTCTGGGATACCAATCGGAAAACGCGTGTGAAAGCGAATGCGACGCACATGCGGAATTTGTTCAATTTCTACGAGAAGAGATGTAAGAGCCTCATCAGAAAGCGAAAGTGGATCCCCACCACTTAAAAGAACTTCTTGAATCGAGCTATCCGCTCGTAAAATAGCAAGCTCCTTTTCAAAGGTTGGCTCTTTCGTCTCATATGGAAAATTTTTACGGAAGCAGTAGCGGCAGTGCATAGCGCAAGCGGACGTTGTGACAATCAGTGCGCGGCCTTCATATTTATGCAGGAGCTTGGCCTCTTTGCGAAAAGAGATGTCTTGTACTGGATCTATAGAAAACCCTTCTGCGTTCTGACCTTCTTTTTTTAATGGTACAAATTGTTTGAAGAGAGGGT
>JAQGPK010000152.1 GCA_028293095.1 Chlamydiia bacterium
CTGATCTTCCTGAGCTAATTGAACTCAGTACATTTGCAAGTTTAGGATTTACAACGTTCCCAAAAGATCCTGACCTGCTCGAACAAAAAATCATGCACTCAATTGCATCCTTCGAAAAGAACGTTGAGGTACCGGCAAATGAATGCTATCTCTTTGCACTGGATGACACGCAACGTAAAAAAATCATTGGAATCTCTGCTATTTTTGCAACAACTGGCGGAGGAGGCCCCCTCTACTTCTTCCGTAAAGAGAGCACCTCTTCCAACCCGTTTTCTACGCTCCCTCATATAGTACAAGAGATTCCGATTCTCTCACCCATTTCATATCTTCATGGACCATCAGAGCTCTGTTCACTTTTTCTTCATCCAGAGGCAAGAGCCCATGGATTAGGAAGACTTCTCTCACTCGGCAGGCTCCTCTTTGTTGCAAAACATGAAAAACGTTTTACAAACAGCTTTTTCGCAGAACTCCGTGGATTCATTGAAAATGATACAAGCCCCTTTTGGGATAGTGTGGGGAGACATTTTTTTGATATCCCATTTCGCAAAGCATTAGAACTTTTGCAGCATGGTAAAAGCTTTATCTCTCATTTCCTGCCAAAGTACCCCATCTACATCCCGCTGCTTCCGAAAGCAGTACAAGATGTGATTGGCAAAACACATCCTCATACAATACCCGCCCTCAACTTACTCTTGCAGCAAGGCTTTCAAGTAACTCAGGAAGTAGACATTTTCGATGCAGGGCCGAAACTGCGGGCCGTCAAAAATGAAATTACAACCATTCAAAAAAGTAAAGTTTACGAAATCATTGAAGTGACGGATACAAGTGGTGAGCAAGAACCGACGCATCTCCTTTCGAATGATCGGATTGAATTTCGAGCATGCCTTGGCAGAATTTCCCCTACAGCTTCCAATCAAATCGCCATCACAAGTGAAATTGCCAAGAGCTTACAGGTCGGTTTTGGAGATCGTATACGAGGAATAGAATTATGACAGAAATTTTCTCAATTAATCCTGCAACACACAAGTTGCTATGGAAAGGAAAAAGCGCAACACCTCATGAAATCAAACAAGCCATCACTCGTGCAAAAAACGCTTTTCCTGTCTTTTCAGGACTCTCTTTTAAAGAGCGCGTAGACATTGCTTTACGATTTGCTGCCCTCTTAGATGACTCTTTTGCAGAACTCATTTCACAAGAAATGGGAAAGCCTCTCTGGGAGTCAAAGTTAGAAGTTGAGGCGATGAAAAATAAAGTCCTCATCTCCATTCAAGCACATGAAGAGCGCTGCTCTACACGGGTTGAAAATCGAACAACAATACAACATAAACCACATGGCGTTGTAGCAGTCTTTGGCTCCTTTAACTTTCCAGGCCATCTTCCACATGGACACATTGTTCCAGCACTTCTTGCAGGTAATACAATTATCTTTAAGCCAAGTGAATTTACGACGCTTGTTGGTAAAAAAATGGTAATGCTCTGGCAGCAAGCAGGCCTTCCAGAAGATGTCCTTATTCTTGTTCAAGGGGGTAAAGAAGTTGGGGTAAGACTCACCAAGGATGCAGATATTCGTGGGATTTTCTTTACAGGAAGCGCTGTTGCAGGGCAATCGATTGCCAAAACATCTTTAAAATTCCCTCACCGAATCGTCGCCCTAGAAATGGGAGGCAATAATCCGCTCATTATACGACCAAATGCAAATATCGAAGCGTGCGTCTACCTCACGATTCAATCTGCATTCCTCACAAGCGGACAGCGCTGTAGCTGTGCAAGACGTCTCATTATTATCGAAAATGACAAAACACTACACTTTCTCGATCACTTGATCACAACTACAAAGAGCTTGATGACAGGCCCCTACACCACACGCCCCGAACCTTATATGGGCCCTCTTATCAATGCACAGGCAGCTGAAAAAATTATTGCCTCTTACACAAAGCTCATCCAGAGTGGATGCACACCACTTCTCAAAATGTACCGCCCCGATAGTGAAGGCTGTTTTGTCACACCCGGAATTGTCGATACGACAGGCTTTGCTGTTGATGATGCAGAGGTTTTTGGACCTCTTCTTCAAGTAATTAGAGTACAGACACTCGATGAAGCGATACAGCAGGCAAATCATACAGCCTATGGCCTAACGGCAGGCATTATTAGTGACGATGAACAAGAATACAGGCGTGTGCAAAATGAAGTACGAGCAGGCGTTATTAACTGGAATACGCCTCTTACAGGAGCCTCGAGTAAAGCTCCCTTTGGCGGGCTTGGCCTCAGCGGTAACTTTAGACCGACAGGATACTACTCATGTGATTACTGCGCCTATCCAGTAGCCTCCACAGAAGCATCCTCTATCGTACTTCCTGAAAAATTTCCACCAGGATTTTTATGGAAGTAAATATAGATTGCCTTGCAGGTCCAACACACCATTTCGGCGGTCTCTCTTATGGCAATATTGCGTCGATAAAAAGTAAAAGTTCGCTCTCTCACCCCAAATTAGCAGCCCTTCAAGGGCTTGAGAAAATGAAACTCCTCTCAGATCTAGGTGTCCCACAAATAGTTCTTCCTCCACAGTCAAGGCCGAGCTACGAAACACTACGATCGCTTGGATTTCAAGGCTCTGAACAAGTTATGCTTGAGGAAGCTTTTCAGAAGGCGCCTCACCTTCTTTTGATGTGCAGCTCTTCGTCTGCCATGTGGACTGCAAATGCTGCAACTGTTACTCCCTCATTAGATTCAAGTGACCATAAGGTGCACATCACTCCTGCAAATCTTGCTGCACATCTGCATAGAAGCATTGAAGCAACTCAAACAGCGGCTCTTTTTAAACAAATTTTTCATGATGTAAGATACTTCACGCATCACGCTCCTCTGCTTGCAACAGGTGAACTTTTTGATGAAGGCGCCGCAAACCATACTCGCTTTTCTTTAGATAACGGCCCAGGACTTCATTTTTTTGTTTATGGTACAAGTAGCCAAAGCAAGAACCTTTGTCAAAAATACCCAGCAAGGCAGACTAAAGAAGCACAAGAGGCAATCTCAAGACTTCATAAAATTAACCATTTCCTTTTTGCAGAGCAAAATCCCAAAGCAATTGACGCGGGCGTGTTTCATAACGATGTGATTGCAACCGGATATAAAAACATCTTTATGCTTCATGAAGATGCTTTTGTTGATACTGCAGAGGTACTCACTCAATTACAGGAAATGGCGCAAAAGGTTTTAGGAAAGCCACTACAGGTAATTGAAATCAAACGAAATGATCTCTCTTTACAAGACGCTGTAGATTCCTACTTCTTTAACTCACAAATTGTAGAGTCCCATGGAAAAGTACAGCTCATCGCGCCGCTAGAGAGCAAAAACATCCAGATTCCTGCAGGAATCTTTGAAAAAACTATTTTTATACCACTTCAAGAAAGTATGAAAAATGGTGGCGGCCCTGCTTGTCTTCGCCTTCGCATGCAGCTTAGCACTGAAGAGTTTCAGTCTATTCATCAAGGAGTTGTCTTTACAGATACGTTGTATAGAGATTTGAAAAAATGGATCGAAACCTATTATCCCGATGATTTCTATCTTGAAGATCTGCTTAATCCACAATTTCGCAAGGCAAATGAAGAGGCTCATTCTGAAATTTTACATATTTTAAACCTGAAATAAGATGGAAGAGCGAAGAAGTTTTGCTGTTAAATGTGTGTATTTTTTTTAACGCAAAGGAGCTACAAGAGGCGCAAAGAGTACCCACACAATGCCATAGGAAGGCCTTTTAGATTCTTTTTCACCACAGAGAGCGCAGAGGACACAGAAAGAGAAGAGAAGGGCAACATAGTAGTGGTATAGGTTATTTTTTTAACACAAAGAAAAACAAAGATACAGAGAATACTCAAAGAGAAGATTTGCAAGATATCTTTCCTTAATTTTATATCTTTATACATAGAGGAGAAATACAGAAATCCCTCTCTGTGATCTCTGTGTTCTCTGTGGTAAAAAAAATTAAAAATGACTCCACAAAACTTTCCGTGGCTACTCTTTGCGTCTTTGC
>JAQGPK010000193.1 GCA_028293095.1 Chlamydiia bacterium
ATATAACGCATACACCGGTACACCATTTCTTCCTAAAGCGCGTAAGGCTTTTGTGATTGTTTCATCATTTTGCGTCCAATCAGCAAACATCTTCACAACACCATATTCTATAAATGCCTCACGCACACTGCTTGACTCTAATACGAATCCATTCGTCTGACAGGTTAAGCACCATTTTGCAGAAAAATCTAGAAATACAGGAATGTGTTTCGCTCTCAGCTCTGCCAATCGCTCAGGCGAAAAGGGCTCCCATTCTTTTCCATTCACCATCACTTCATTCAAATCCCTAGAAATATCCTTATGGATAGAGCGCGATTTTGAATGATTCACTTCAATAAAAAGAAGGCTTGCGCCGCCTATAACAAAACCAAAAGCGATTAACTTAGCAATAGCTCGTGTAAAATTTTTACGACCAAATCCCGCCCATGTACCATAAATCCAAAAGCCAAATGCAATCAGGAAAAAAGAAATAAAAACATACACCATCGATAACTGATTAGTCTCTGCCTGTAATACCCAAATCAACCATAAGACAGTAGCTAAGAGGAAAAAGCCCATTAACTGCTTGAATGTAACCATCCAGCGGCCAGGCTTTGGTATCAAATGTAAAAGACCTGGAAAAAGAGAGAGCAAAAGATAGGGAAAGGCCATTCCTATTCCAACTGTTGTAAAAATTGCAAAGCCATACAGAGGGCTGAATATCGCAGCAAAACCAATCGCTGAGCCTAAAAGAGGCCCTGTACAAGGCGAGGCTACAAAAGTTGCCAGGATTCCACTAAAAAAGGATGAAACTGCAGAAGGTAACTCAAAGGCAAGTGGAGAGCCTACTTTAGCAACTTCATCAAGTTCTGCTGCAATGGCTGCAATCTTTGTACCAAATTCAAAAACTCCAAAAAGGCTTAATGATAAGATAAAGAGCACAATAATGAGTCCAGTGACAAAGAGCGGCTCTTGTAGCTGAAATCCCCAGCCAACTGTTTTTCCTAACGACTGGAGTATAAAAATTGCACCTACTAGTAGCCAAAAAGAAAATACTATTCCAAAAGAAAAGGCAAGGCCATGTTTAAAGGTGGTTACTCTTTTCTGACCCTGCATGCGCATAAATTGAAATACTTTTAAGCTTACAACAGGAAGCACACAAGGCATGATGTTCAAAATCATTCCTCCGAAAAAAGCTAAAAAGAGCACATAGGCAAACTCTGATCCGAGAAAATTTCTAATTTGATCCAACTTTTGCGCTCCCCAATTTTGCACTGTTTTCGATAAGGCTTGAGGGTCTATCGAGTCGTTATTTTGTTGTGGCTCAGAGCAAGGCTTAGGTACACCAAATTTATCAACTGATGAAATGTGTAAGGCCAAATCTTTTTGAAAGGCAGACGGTGAAAAACTTACTACAAGCACCCCTTCAAGCGGTTTTTGATCTTTGGGAAGTATAGGCACAAAAAGCTTTTGCCCATCTGAAGAAACCCTCCACGCAGGAATATATTGGGGACTTAAGGCGTTAGGATCTTCGGAGAAGAAAAAAACATTTTGAATATCTGCAAAAGACTCTCTTAAAGGAGAGAGCTGGATTTCAATAGTCTCACCATTTTTTTCTAAGGAGTACTCCGTGTTATTTTTCGGAAGAAGTGCTCTTGCTTTGACAAAATCATCTCTAAACAAGGGGTTAATCGCAGCCTGCTCCGCTACATCCAATGACGTCTGAAGCTGCGCTTTTCCTGGAATACAGGAGCTTCCGCAAGCAACCCAGGAAATCTCTGCTTGAAGATTGATGTGTGAAGAAATTGGCAAGTTCGTATCTGTAGATAGCAGGATAAGAAGAGCGCAATTTTCTGAATAGCCAAAGAGTACAGAGTTGCCAGTTTCTATACGACTGGGCGTCGGAAAAAGAATTTCTTGTACGTGAACACCTTGTGGTAAAATCCACTGTATTTTAGGCGGCGCGCCTGTCTCTCCAGGATTTTTCCAATAAAGATGCCATCCTGGCTGCATCGAAAAACGCACTAGTAATGAAAATTGATCTCCTGGAGTAATCGTCTTCATTTCAGAAATCAATTCGCAAGAAACTGGAGAGGATGTATCTTGAGCATGCAATCTGCAAGAAAAGAGTAAAAAAAGAACTAGATACATCGAAAATTTTATTCGTTTCATACTTCACCTTCGTTGACAAATTGCTCTTTTTACGATACTTTAAGGACAGTTACAGAGTACCTATTTACTAGACTAAACCACAGAGACAATCAATGTTTTTTTTACTTGATAGCAACCCATTCTTCGATGCATACATTGAATCTGACTTTATCGGTAAGCTCATTTTTCTGGGACTTATCGCACTTTCAATTATCACTTGGAGTGTCCTTATCCATAAACTCTGGATTATAAAGCGAGTACAGAAAAATTCCCTCTCTTTTCGCAAATCTTTTTCCGAACAGAAGCAAAATCCTCTCGATGTCCACTATACTATAACAAATGATCCCGAGTGTCCGAACGCTTTTTATATCATTTATGAACTTCTTAAGACAAAGACTTTAGAAATCCTCGATAAAAATCAACGAGTCACACAACTTGAAAAAAGGGGATCGCAACCAACGGGTTATCTCTCTCCTTCAGATATTGCGCTGCTCGACTCCTGTAACCAATCTGCCATCTCTTCTCTTACAAAATATCTCGATAAGAACCTCTATATTCTCTCAACTATCGTTACTTTAGCCCCTTTTCTTGGTCTATTAGGTACAGTATATGGAATTCTAGTCACCTTTTCGAGCATGAAGACAGATCCATCCGCTGCATCTAATCAGGTTGTGCTTGGAGGATTGTCTCTCGCGCTCACCACTACCGTAATCGGTCTTATCGATGCTATTCCTGCTCTGATTGGATATAACTACCTTAAGAATATTGTTCATGACTTTGATAATGAAATGGGACGATTTGCAAATGATGCCCTCTGTAGCGTTGAACTGCACTACCGCAAGGTAGAATAATGCGTAGGTCATCTTCAAGAAAATCTTTAACGACGCCACAAGAGCCCATAATTAACATTACCCCTTTAATCGATGTGGTCTTTGTTGTTCTCATCGCCTTCATCGTGATCGCGCCTCTCTTAGAAATGGATCGTATAGCCCTTGCTCAAGGCTCACAAAAGGCGCATGCTCCGATCCATTTTCAAGATACAAGCGATATCCAAATCCACGTCTACGAAGACAATACAATTGCCTTTAACTCTCAGAAAATCTCTCTACAAGATCTCCCACGTCTTCTAATAGATGCCAGACAAAAATACCCTAAAGCACGCCCCCAATTATTCCATGATAAAAAAGCCTATTTTGGAACCTATCAAGCAGTAAAAAACAAACTCGAAGCCTCTGGTTTTGAGGAAATGGATATCGTTTTGTCACCAACATGAATGAATTCGACTTTGAAAACAGCCCTTCAAATTCATGGAAAGCGGCAGTGTTTATCAGCTGTATCCATGCAGCGATCATTGCTTTTGCTGTTTTCTACACATCCTCTATCGAAAAGGAAAGACCAAAAAAAATCCTTGTTAATACGGTCACACTTCATCCTCGCCAAGAAGCTATTTTCCAAGAGACTCACGATGCACAAATAACTCTTACAACCCCTTCTATAATAAACGAAGAACCTGTAGCAGAGCCTACATCTATTATAGAAAAGGCTCTCGAAGAACCTATAGCTATTGAAAAGGAAGTAGCTTTAGAGGTATCTTCCCCGCAAGAGCCCGCTCCAGAAGAGCCTACACCTACGCCAGAACCAGAAGAAGAGCCTGAAGTGCTACCACCAGAGCCCAAGCCAGTCAGCAAAAAAGTAGAACAAAAACCTACAAAAAAACCTCTTCCGAAGCAATTGCCAAAAGCAAAGCCTGTAAAAAAAGCAATACCTAAACCGAAACCAAAAAAACCACCTGCTAAAAAAGTAGAAAAAAAAGAGTCACCTCAACCGCAAAAAAAAACGCCTCCTCAACCTCCAAAGAGCAACCCAGAATCACAAAAGAAAAGAGAACAGGCGAAAAAAGACCAAGCAATTAAAGAGCAGCACAAAAAGGCAGCACAAAAAGCGGCACAAGAAGAAGTGACCAGAAAAGAACAAGAGAGAAAACTTGCACAAGAGGCGGCTCAACGTAAAGAGCAGGCAAGAAAGCAAGCTTTAATTAGCGATGCCCTATCTTCTTTAAACCAGTCAGACGCTGCAGCTCATCAAAAAAAGGCGTTGAGCGGAAGCTCTGGATCATCCTCTTCTAAAGGACCATCAAAAATTGCATCCCTTGCTTCAGCCTCATGCGTTGCCATTACATCAGAGCCTACGGATGGGAGTAGACTGACAGGCCAAGAAAGAAGTTATGAAGGAGAACTTGTCTCAAGACTCAAACTTTCCTTACGCCTTCCAGACTATGGAGAGGTTAAAATCAAACTCACGCTATCTAGGCAAGGTAAAGTGACTAAGGTCACCGTAATTTCTGCAAAAAGTGCACGAAACAAAGAATATGTTCAAAAAATGCTCCCTAGCATTTCATTCCCTCGCTTTGGTAGCAGTTTTGAAGGTAAAGAAGAACACACATTTCAGCTGAGCCTCAGTAACGATGTGAGTTATTAAAAGATTCTGTCCTCTCTTTTTGACACAAGGGAAGCAGACATCGGGAGAGAAGAGACAAGTTCCTGACTGAATATTCAAACTTGCAAATAGTGGCTAGCGCAAATTCATAGGCTGGAATAAGATGAATGGTATGGATAATTCATGAATCCAAACCAAGGAGATCTATATGGGAAAAGCTCTTACAGGCGTTTTTGAAGAGGCCAGCAGGATAACTTTTGAGAGTGTTGTAGGCTCGATTATATGTGCATCTATAGCCCCCTATTCGGCCGCCATAGCGGTGTGGGCAGGATATACAGTAAGCGTCAAATCTCTTGCAATAGCGACCGTTGTAAGCAATGTCATGCTCTCTGTCTTTCAACATGAGAGAGGAGAAGAGCTGAGTGACTATCTCTCTAACGAAGCTCTTCGCTTAATTGTGGCAATCCCTCTGACTGCTGTTATATATACCCCTCTCTCCGGTGCTCTTTTTAC
>JAQGPK010000220.1 GCA_028293095.1 Chlamydiia bacterium
GAGTTTATTCCGCATATTACCCGTTTAGGATCTGGGATTGAGACTATTGTGGTGGGCCTTCCTCTTAAAATGAACGCGACAGATAGCAAGACAACAGAGCATGCCAGACGCTTTGCTGATACCCTAAAACAGCTGGGAAATTGGCCTGTAGAGCTCTTTGATGAGCGTCTCACAACAGTTCAGGCGGAGCGTTCGCTAAAAGAGGGTAGCTTTTCAAGAAAAAAGCGTGCCCAGCTTGTTGATAGCGTCTCTGCCGTCATTTTGCTGCAAAATTATTTGCAGATCAGAGGTTTACAACGATGTTGATCTGGATTGCTTTTAACATAGCTCTTGCTCTTTTCATCACGATAGATCTGAATTTCCGTAAAGGCCGCGAAATGAATACAAGAGAAGGGCTTCGTCTGACAGCGCTCTGGTTTGTACTCGCTATGCTTTTTAACATATTCATTGCAGTGGCCATGGGAAAGCAGGCAGCTCTTGAATTTTTTGCGGGGTACTTGATTGAGCAGTCTTTGAGTATCGATAACCTTTTTGTTTTCATAGCTATCTTTAATTATTTTGCAGTTTCTATCCAGCAGCAGTCTAAAGTATTGTTTTGGGGTGTTATCGG
The DNA here is from genome assembly GCA_028293095.1 of Chlamydiia bacterium. Classification (GTDB taxonomy): domain Bacteria; phylum Chlamydiota; class Chlamydiia; order Chlamydiales; family FEN-1388; genus JAHFTM01. Next base: position 611 of record JAQGPK010000220.1, read on the forward strand.
AGCCCTTGCTATGCGGCTTGGTTGTATTTTTGCAGGCATTTCACTGATTCATACATTCACTTGGATTTTTTATGTTTTTGGAGCTTTTTTGATTGGAACAGGGATCTACATGTTTCAAAAAAAGGCAGATGCGACAAGAGAAAAATCTGTAAAACCATTTAAGAGCCAATTTCTTGCTAAATTTATTCCGTTTCACGGAAGTAATGAAGACGATCAGTTTTTTGTAAAGAAAGCGGGAAAGTGGTTGGCAACTCCCCTCTTTTCTGTTCTCCTTACAGTAGAGCTTACAGATCTTCTTTTTGCTCTCGACTCCATTCCTGCAATTTTTGGCGTCACGCAAGATCCATTTATTGTGTATAGTTCAAATGCATTTGCAATTTTAGGGTTGCGCTCGCTCTATTTTGCTCTACAAGGATCCCTTCAGTATTTCACCTATTTACACTATGGTGTATCTGCAGTCCTCATTTTTATTGGTGTCAAGATGCTGCTGATGAAAGTGATGCCGATACCAATTGTTACCTCCTTGGTAATTATCGCTTTGATACTAGCAGCTTCTATGCTTTTATCAGTTATACAAGTCAAAGATCGTAAGTAAGTACAAACGACTTATCATTTGGTGCACATCAAGAGTGTGGAAATGAAAAATTTAGCAGTAAAAAATGCGATTTAGGCCAGAAGCAATATGATGAAACCTATGCTGAATTGCTCTACAGGATGGCTTGTAAAGAAATAGTGAACTCAAGACATGCAGTCATCAAGAAAATAGCTAAATGGCCTATTAAGCGCACGCACAAGCTTTTCTAATGTTTCTAGTGAAGGAAGTGCAGCTCCTGTTTCATACCTTGAAACGCTCTTTTGTCTTGTTTCTATAGCCTCTGCAAGCTGAACTTGAGTGATATCTTGCTCTATTCGCGCAATTTTGATCTTTTTCCCTAACTTCTTAGCATCCATGAAAAAAATTCTTGTTGAATAAATATGCAAAAATAAGCATATTTAGGTTGTTTAAGGTATATTTGGCATTTTGATAGGTATTTTTAACCCATATCATTGACCATAGAGTAGAGTGGCTCATTTGCTAAGATGGATCCATGTTTACTCTAGCTTAGAAATATACATAAAAATGTAAAGAAAACACAGAGTAAAAATTCTGAAGGAGAAATTTCATGAAGGTACAAGGGAAAATCTCAACATGTATGATCCCTTTCTCTTCATGGCAAAAATGGAGTTTGGAAAAGCAAAAAATAAAAATACTCACTCTCTTTTTAAAAAATGTGAAAATGCAAAATTGTCGACATGTAAGTAACGAGACAAAAAATATAGTAAAAGGGATGTATAGACATACCGACTAGATAGAGAATCTAAGATGAGTGCACCTCTGAAAGTAGAGGTGCTTTATGCTATATCGCTTACCGAGACTCTGGCGTATCAATTCTTTGAATATTTATAATATTGACAGGCGCTCGTTCTTTAGGTTTAGGCTGCGAAGAATCAATCTTTTTCTCCGTAAATTCTTCTTTTCCATTTTTTGAGTTTTTGTTTCGCTGTTCGTCAAAAGTGTGAGCTAAAGAGGATTCTCTTTTCAGTTGCTGTATGGATAGTCCTGAACTTCCTTGTTCAGCACGCTCTTGACATAAATGAATAACGCTATTTACTAGCATCGCTTCTGTAAATTTTTCTGTTAGCTCGTTAGACCCCATAAGATGCATTAGAAAATCTTTTTGTGTATTCTCATTTATGTACAAGAAGAGTTCGGCTGCTAATACAATCCAATTTCTTTCGCGTTCTGTTGTCATTTTCTGGCCGGCAACGAGTAAATCATGTAATAAAACTTCTTGCTCGATATACGTTATTTTTTTGATAGTTTCGCTTAATTTTTCTTTTGTAACGTCAGCGGAGCAAACATCCATTCTATTTTTTGCCGATGTAAGAAAGCTAGGTGGAAGAAAGGAAAATGCATCGCTATTTATACCACTACTATTTACTATATTAGTCATAATACTTCCTTATGATTTAAGTTTAAGTTAGTAATTATACTTAGCATATATTTTATTGTAAACCATAAATTCATCTTGAGATTGTGCCTACAATCTCTCCAACTTTTTTCTATTGATAATCTTTGCCAATCTTCTATACTGTCCTTTTTTACGAATTCTTGAGATAAGGGTAGAGTAGAGTGAATAGCCAGCACGACATTCTTCATATGGTAAATCTCGATACCATCGGCGGTGTTGAAGAGCTCTTTGTCCACTTTTTGGAAAATGCAAAAGCTCATCGCCACCATATTCTCGTAACTGGTGGCAAAATTCATCCCTACTTTCTCGAAACGATCACCAAATATGCAGCTAGTATCACCTATGAAAAGTATCTCTTTGGATTCAAGATTCCTAAAGTGTTAAGACAGCTCAAGCGAAAGTATGCACTACAGAAAAAATATGCCTATATCGTTTTATGGAATCGTTTTGAAAAAATTAAGAGTTCTGCAAAAGTCATTTATTACGAGCATGGCGCCTCTTGGATTGATCCGAAAGGAAGTAATGCTGGTGAGTTCTTCAATACAGTAGATTTTATCTTAGCTAATTCAAAAGCGGCAAAGCGAATATTAGAGCTCAAGTGGGGCATACAAAAGCCAATCGCCGTGATCGATAACCCGCTTAGGCCAGATTTACCCTTTTCAGATACGCCCCGTACTGAGTTTCACACTCCTTTTCGCATCGGTTACATTGGCAGATTGATTCCTCTCAAAGGTGTTGCTCTCTTGCTCTCTGCTCTGCGCATCTTAGTCAATCGTGGTATTGCTGTTGAACTTTTTATCGCCGGTGAAGGACAGGAAAAAGCAAAGCTTCAACTAGAGGCGCAAGGATTACCTGTTCACTTCTATGGTGCCATCGACAATGTAACTGCTTTTTATGACTCCATTGACCTTTTAGTAATCCCTTCCATTCGAGAGCCTTTGGGGCTTGTTGCTTTAGAGGCTGAGGCTCGTGGCGTGCCGGTCATTGCAAGCTATGTGGATGGTCTACCAGAGGCTGCCTGTGGGTACTGCCTTCCTCCAACTCTTACTATTTCTCGATATCCAGAATTTGGTGGAACGCTAGAAAAGCTTCCAGATGTTGTGTATGATCCCTTAAATGATAGCATCTCCCCTCCCCGACTTCTTGATCCTGAACTCATTGCAGAACGAATCGAATATCTGATGAATCATCCAGAAGAGTATCAAGAGTTAAGTCGAGCCGCGATCCATTTTACAAAACAGCGTATAAACTTTGCTCAATACGCAGAAAAGCTTTTGACATTCTTCTTTTAAGATGTTAGACCTACTAGCAAATGGGAAAAAAATATGACTCAGCCTTTCGTAAATCCGTTAGAAGAAGTAGCCTCAGGAAAAACTGCAGATCCCTGTATTCTCGTGATCTTTGGTGCAACAGGCGATCTGACTTCAAGAAAGCTCCTGCCAGCTCTTTATAACCTCGCACGTGAAGGCCAGCTACCATCACACTTTGCCTGTGTCGGCTTTGCAAGGCGTGAAAAATCAAACGATCAGTTTCGCTCTGAAATGCTAGATGCTGTAAGCCAGCACTCTCGCGTTAAGCCTATTGATCAAGCGCTCTGGAGTTCATTTTCTGAACAGCTCTTTTATCACGGTGGTGCTTTTGATGATGATGCTGCCTACGAAAGCTTACGTCTATTTTTAGATGATTTAGATGCAAAATTTGGCACAAAAGGAAATCGAGTTTTCTATCTTTCTGTACCACCCAGCTATTTTCCGACTATCACGACAAAGCTTGGAGCTCATGGTCTAATTGTTGATCCAGAAAAAGTGCACGATCGCTGGACAAGGGTTATTGTCGAAAAGCCATTTGGTCATGATTTACAATCATCCCTTCAGCTACAGAGCGACCTTACAACACATTTTAAAGAAGAGCAAATCTATCGTATCGACCACTATTTAGGAAAAGAGACAGTACAAAATTTACTTGTCATCCGATTTGCAAATTCGATTTTTGAGTCCCTTTGGAACAATAAGCATATCGATCATGTACAGATTACAGTTGCTGAAGATCAAGGCGTTGGAACTCGTGGTAAGTTCTATGAAGAGGCTGGCATGCTTCGAGATATTGTGCAGAACCATCTTATGCAACTCCTCTCACTCGTTGCCATGGAACCACCTGTTAATTTGAAGGCGGATTCCATTCGTGATGAGAAAGTAAAAGTACTAGAATCCATTCGCCCCATTCCGATTGATGAAATGGAAAAGTATGTTGTCCGTGGGCAGTATGGCCCTGGATTTATCAACGGTGAAGCTGTTAAGGGATACACACAAGAAGAGAGCGTTGCTGTAAGCTCAGTTGTAGAGACGTATGTTGCTATGCAACTTTTTATCGACAACTGGCGTTGGGTCGGCGTTCCCTTTTATCTACGAGCTGCAAAACGCATGCCAAAGCGTGCTACAGAAATTGCAGTCTATTTCAAAGAAGCGCCGGGAGTTTTGTTTAAGCGTGCTTCCAAGAAAGATGATGCTAATGTACTTGTGATGCGTATTCAGCCGGATGAGGGCGTTTCTCTACGAATGAACTCTAAAGTGCCTGGCATTAATAGCCCAATTCAGCCAGTAAAGATGGACTTTCGTTATGGCTCCTACTTTGGATCTGCGCCCCCAGAGGCTTATGAAAGACTTTTGTGTGACTGTATTTTAGGTGACTCTACCCTCTTTGCTCGTGAAGATGAAGTTTTAGCATCTTGGCGATTACTGACCCCTGTTTTGGAACACTGGCAACAGACTCGTCCACATGACTTTCCAAATTATGCAAGCGGAACGTGGGGACCAGACGCAGCTGATGCTTTGCTAGAGCGTGATGATAGACACTGGCGTTTTCTTTAAAAATTAAAAAGTGAGCCTATGGCAACTCCAATTTTATATAATGAACATGAGAAAAAAGCTGAAAGTGCAGTAATGGGAAGGCAAAATGTTATTAAAGCCTCTCTTTTTAATCTTATTGTCCTTTCACAAGATCCAGAGCGTGCGATTCATTGTGAGTCGTTGATACGGATTATTACCGCAAAATTCCCTTGCCGTATTATCTTTGTGCGACTAGATCCTTCTGCACAATCTGATTTTGTGCGTA
>JAQGPK010000225.1 GCA_028293095.1 Chlamydiia bacterium
TACTTGCCGCTTGAGCTCCACTACTAGTTTGTTCTTGCATATTCAATCACTGCCTGTATGAAAGTACAAAAAAGTGGATGTGGTTCAGTTGGTCTTGATTTAAATTCTGGATGCGACTGCACACCAACCATCCAAGGGTGGTCTACGATTTCGACAATTTCAGCAAGGCCCCCATCTTCATAGCTACCGCTGATCTGCAAACCGGCTTTCTCAAAGTCATTACGATAGTTGTTGTTAAGCTCATAGCGATGGCGATGACGTTCAGAGATCTCATCTTTCTGATATGCTTCATAGGCCTTTGACTTTCTTTGTAGCTTACATGGATAGCTTCCGAGGCGCATCGTGCCTCCTCTATCGGTAACTATTTTCTGCTCTTCCAAAAGTGAAATCACAGGATGCTCTGTTTCAATCTCCATCTCTGTAGAATTTGCTGAGATCAGTTTAAGCTTGTTTCTTGCAAATTCAACTACCATTACTTGCATTCCAAGACAGATGCCAAAATAGGGGACTTTATTTTCACGGCAGAAAGCCGCCGTAACAATCTTGCCTTCCCACCCTCTATCACCAAATCCTCCAGGAATTAAATAGCCATCACACCCTTGATATGCAGCAGGAAATGATTTTTCTTTGTAAAAAGTATCAGGTTCAATTTTGACAAGCTCAACCTTATGTCCATGGTGGACAGCTGCATGATGAAGCGCTTCATAAATTGATTTATAGGCATCTTGATGCTGGACATACTTACCTACGATACCAATTTTGAGGATACCTTTAGGGTTTTTAATACTTTGAACCATTAGGTTCCAAGCACTTAAATCACAGGGTTTACTCGGAAGGGCTAATGCCTGTGTGATCATTTCTTGAATCCCTTGCGCATGAAAATGCAGTGGCAATTCATAAATTGTAGCCACATCGACAGCATCAATAACAGCCTCTTTTTTGACGTTACAGAAAAGAGAAATCTTTTCTTTAACCTCGTCATTAAGAGCTACTTCACAGCGGGCAATGATAAAATCTGGACTAATTCCTATTGTGCGAAGAGCTTGGACAGAATGTTGGGTCGGCTTTGTTTTTACTTCTCCTGCTGCCTTTAAGAAGGGAACATAGGTCACATGAACATTAATACAGTCTTGCGCGCGTTCATTACGAAACTGTCTGATAGCCTCTAAGAAAGGAAGCGATTCAATATCACCTACAGTGCCGCCAATCTCGACAATACAGACATCAATTTTCGAATCACCCTCTTGATGAGCGCATGCTAAAATACGATGCTTAATTTCATCTGTAATATGGGGAATGACCTGTACAGTTTTACCCAAATAGTCTCCACGCCGCTCGCGCTTGATGACGTTATTATAGATCTGGCCTGACGTCGCATTAGATTTCTGGGAAAGAGGGGAGTGAGTAAAACGATAGTAGTGACCCAGATCAAGGTCTGTCTCTGCGCCATCATCTGTAACATAGACCTCACCATGCTGATAAGGATTCATGGTACCGGGATCCACGTTCAGATAAGGATCGAGCTTCATCAGGGCAATTTTTAAGCCCATGTGCTCAAGCAACATACCTATAGAGGATGCTGCAATGCCTTTTCCAAGAGATGAGAGAACGCCACCTGTTACAAAGATATATTTTGATTGTTTTGATTGCATAGCCATTTTTCAACTTTTTGAATGTCATCGGGAAAGTCAACGGAAAGGTCAACTTCATTTTCCAATGTTACTGTTTTAATACGAAATCCATGTTCTAAAGCTTTTAATTGTTCCAGATCTTCATGAAGCTGTAAAGGAGTATCGGAGAGTTCTGCAAACTGAAGAAGAAACTCTTTTCTAAATGCGTAAATGCCAACGTGCTTAAAGCAAGAAGGGGAGGCTTTAGTGTAGGGAATTGGATGGCGGCTAAAGTAAAGAGCGTAGTTATTCTTATCAATAATACATTTTACAGAAGCTGGATTCATGATCTCTTCTAGATCTTCAGTCTTTACTATTGGAGTTGCCATTACATCATGAGGAGAGGCTATAAGTGCGTCAATGATTCCATCTATCGAGTGCGCAGGAATGCAGGGTCTATCGCCTTGAATATTGACATATATTTCACCCGTTTGCAGCTCAGGATGACGTTTAAAAGCATCAACCAATCGCTCTGTTCCATTTTGACAGTCAATCGAGGTCATGCACACCTCACCACCGAAACTCTTCACATGTTCGTAAATGCGCTCGTCATCAGTTGCAACAATTAAACGATCTAACTTGGAGGCTTTTTTAGCTGATTCATAGGTTCTCTGTATCAAGCTTGTTCCATTGATCATAGCTAACATTTTCCCAGGAAATCGGCTACTTAAGTAGCGAGCTGGAATAATTCCAATTACTGTCATTTGAGGCCTCCTTTTCATTTAACGAATGAAATGAGTATAAACGGTTTTTAGGAAAAAGGTGCAGTTAAATTTCCATATCTGTTAGAGTATATAGGAATTGAAAATATAATGCAGCGTAGACTGTGTTTAGCGTATTTTAGGTTATTCGTGAATTTGGCTCTTTTCAAAAATTTCTATATAGCATCCATCTATTCGAGCCCATCTTAAATGAACTCTTCTTACCTCTCTCATTCAACGATACACCTATTTACTAAAGAAGCAATGTATGTCTTCTTGAACGAGTTATGTTCAAGAAAAAAACTGTTTATCGTACTTGCATAAAGGAGAAATTTAAATGAAAATATTTGTAGGAAATCTTTCGTGGGACGCAACAGAAGACGCTCTCCGTCAACTTTTTGAAGGTCATGGCGAAGTTGTTTCAGTACGTATTGTCCAAGACCCATACACTGGCAGATCGAAAGGTTTCGGTTTTGTTGAAATGAAAGATGAAGCTGGTTGTTCAGCTGCAATCGATGCATTAAACGATGCGGACTTTATCGGACGTCCTCTTCGCGTAAGCCGTGCTCAAGAGCAAGGTGACAGACCACGTAGTACCGGCCCAAGAGGCGGAGATCGTGGTGGAGATCGTGGTGGACCAAGAGGCGGAGATCGCGGTAACGACCGTGGACCACGTAAGCCTTTCCGCTCCCGTGAAGACTCCCATTACAACTAACTTTTTTGTAAAAAATACTCTTAGATAGTTGCATAAAGGCCATTTTGAAAAAAATGGCCTTTTTCATTTCCAAAACTTTCCCAGACCAGTTCAGCCTATTTACGCCTTTCAAAATACCAAAGTTGTAAAGAATAAGAATGTGCATGGTATTATTTCTTGTTTTGATCCCAAAAGAAACACAGGAGATGAAAAATCGCAAAAAGTAGACTCAAAATGAATAGTGGAGCCATTTTTGATTCTTTTTACCACAGAGAACACAGAGAGGAGAGAAGGGCGACATAGTAATAATGTAGGTTATTTTTTAACGCAAAGAAACACAGAAGACGCAAAGGCGCAAAGAGAAAAAAATAGCTTTACGTATGGTTAAAAGCAATGTTCGATTTATTTAGACTAAGAAAAGTATCGGCTTACCACCATTCATCTCTAAACAATGTTTACTTATTCTCTGTTCTTTCTTTGCGCCTTTGCATCTCACTCGCTCCTTTGCGTTAAAATTCAACAGCGATTCTATCAACATGCGTACCCTTTAATGCTAAAAAATCCTAAAGTCGAGACAGAGAGTACAGAGAAGAGTTTCTGTAATTCTTCTCTGTGTACGAAGCTATAGAATTAGGGAAAGATACCTTGCAAATCTTCTCTTTAAATGTCCTCTGTGTCTTTGCGTCTCTGTTGGCGGGACCTAGTCTATTTCCTAAAATTCACTAGATAGAAGGGGAAGCAGATAACTATAGGTATAAATCCTTTGATGTGATACTATTGTTGAAAATTGAAGTTGTAGAGCAGCATACAGGCTGCGTATATTGTGTAGTTTAGGTTATTCGTGAAAGTTGTTCATTCTAAGAAATTTTGTCTTTTATCCTTTTTATTCCGAGATCATCTCTAGTGCACCACTTTCCCGTATCCCACTCTATCGCCTGTTTATCTACCTACTTAAAGAAGCAATGTATATCTTTCCCATATCAATTATGTTCGGGAAAAAAAACTATTTATTCGTACTTGCATAAAGGAGAAATTTAAATGAAAATATTTGTAGGAAATCTATCGTGGGACGCAACTGAAGATGGTCTTCGTCAACTTTTTGAAGGTCATGGCGAAGTTGTTTCTGTACGTATCGTACAAGATCAATACACAGGCAGATCCAAAGGTTTTGGCTTTGTTGAAATGGGTAGCGAAGCTGCTTGTACTGCAGCAATTGAAGGATTGAATGACGCTGATTTCGTTGGTCGTCCACTTCGTGTAAGCCGTGCTCAAGAGCAAGGCGATAGACCAAGAGGCGGAGATCGTGGTGGTGATCGTGGTGGACCAAGAGGCGGAGATCGTGGTAACGATCGTGGACCACGTAAGCCTTTCCGTTCACGCTTCGATGAACCACAATATAGCTAAATTTTAGAATAGAAAAATATTCTGAAGATAATGAAAAGGCCATTTCTGTCGAAATGGCCTTTTGCTTTTTATAAAATTCTTTAGAGAGTCACTGTGTAGCCATCTGTAGTTTCATCACCAAATCTATTTGGACCTTTATCTCCAGGAACAAACAGAAGAAGAAGATGAGGTATTGAAACAAGTGCTGTTATCACAAAAGTAGCTAAAAGACCTATTTGATCTGTGCTATTCATAGCAGCAGGTGGACAACAGATTGAATAAATGAGACCATACCC
>JAQGPK010000002.1 GCA_028293095.1 Chlamydiia bacterium
TTTTCATGATTCCTGGATTACCAGTTATGAAGCATGAAAGGTATGCAATGTCAAACACTGTACCTGGAATTACTGTTTTCTCTCAAGAAAATTCGCAAAAAAAATCACCGCTAAGCTAAAATTTGCACATAATGAAGAAATTCTATGTGCTCTTTTTACTTCTTTTTTTGTCCTCTGTCTCTTGTCAAAGGCAGTCCCCAACCTATTTTCAAGAGCGTGGAAGACAAAAGATTGAAGAGCTGATTGTAGAGCTACAAAAAATTGAAAGTATTGAAGACCTTGTGGCTCATGGCACTCGGCTCAAAGCAATTTATAATAGTCTTGCAACTCTAGCGATCCAAGCCAGACTCTATCAGAAAAAAATGAATGTACAGTGGGAAATGACCGAAGAGGATCGCGAATTAAACGAAAATCTCAGACAAGAGCTGAATCGCCTGTACAAGCTATCTGGAGCAAAAGAACTTATCGAAAAGTATCAATTACCAGCCTTCATTCGTCTAGATGCCTTTGAAAAGAAGCAGCTCAAACATCTATCTAAGTCCTAAATAGTTAATCCTTATTCTATTTTTAACGCAAAGAAATACAGGAAGCGCAAGACTTTAGGATTTTAACGCAAAGAAATACAAAAGATGCAAAGGCGCAAAGAGAGCAAAAAAGATATTGAGCGGAACCTATCTTGAGGCCAAAACCACGAAGTGGTACCTTGCCGCGAAAGCGGCTACAGAGGCTAGCCGTAAGTGCAGAGCTTTAGCTCAAACCTACGGAATATATACAACCATACAGTTGAGCCAGGAACTGGCGACACCTAATCAGATACATTGTATAGTTGCCCTTTGCGCTTTTTGTATTTCTTTGCGCTAAAAAAATTCAACGACCTCTTTAGTAACAGGAGCTAATTCTCTCTCTGTGCTCTCTGTGGTAAAAAAACTTAAAAAATCCTCTACTATACATTGTGTGGCTACTCTTTGCGTCTTTGCATCTTTTGTAGCCCCTTTGCGTTAAAAAAATAACATATACCTCTGCCTATACTATCTCCCCCCACTTTCTCTGTGTTTTCTGTGGTAAAAAAAATTAACGTTAGCTCTATCTTCGGTCGCCAGTTCCTGGCTCCTCGTTTGGATGGGTGCTGTACCGTAGGTTCCCCTACGGGTCACCTACGGCTAACAACTGTAGCCACTTACGTGGCAAGGTACCACTTCGTGGTTTAAAAACAATTGCTTAGTTTAAAAATATTTTATACATAATTGCTATCGCTATAACAAACAGCCGAAAACTCCTAAAGTCGAGACAGAGATCACAGAGAGGATTTCTGTACTTCTTCTCTATATAAGGAGTAAATTTTTTCTCGATTTTGGTCCTAAAGATAGGCTCCACTATAAATTTATTTTGCCTCTCTTTGCGTCTTTGCATCTTTTGTAGCCCCTTTGCGTTAAAAATAAAACAATGAGCGTTATGAAGGGGTACCAATATTGGAGATTCGACCGAAGATAGGGAAGAGTACACTTTTAGAGTGAAAAAAGCTTATGAGGGGACGAAAAAGGTCTCAAAATGCTCTTTTTGTGCCTGAATGTAGTGTCTGTCCGTCAGGTCATCAACATGGACAGGGGAGACGGTGATATAGCCTTGCGAAAGCCAGAAGGTATCACTTTCTTCATGTTCTTCAAAATCAGCCAGTTGAGAGATAAAGCGATAGCAATTTTCTAGCTCAACTTGATGAGAGGATTCTCTCCAGTACTGCCTTCCTTGTCTTGTTAGCTTAATGCCGTAGAGACCATTGCTTGCAAGGGATGATTTTTTCGGAAAATTGACATTTAAAAGAGTGCCTGATGGGAGAGGATGTTTGAGGCTGTAGTCGATGATTTTAGGAATATAGGGCTCAAAACACTCATATTCAGTGTCAAAAAAATCAAAAGAAGAGAACGCTATGCCTGGAATACCGCGAAAAATACCTTCAATGACTCCGCCTACCGTTCCACTATAAAGAAGAGTTCTCCCATGGTTCGTACCGCGATTAATACCAGAAATGATCAAATCTGGCGGGGTTTCCATAATCACATTGAGTCCAATCTTAACACAATCTGCAGGTGTTCCTGTTACGCTATACGCCGGAGTTTCCTCTGGCCAGGCAACTTTAGCCACAGAAAGCGAGTTACGCAATGTTGTGCCGAGCCCAACACCTGATTGTTCGGTTGCAGGGGCTACAATTGTCACATGAGCGTGCTCGCGACAGGCATTCCAGAGATGCTTAATACCTGGGGCATGAATACTATCGTCGTTTGTAATGAGGATGTTAGGTTTTACTTTCATGCTTTAAACTCTAGTATAAAAGTCTATAATTGTAAATTATTAAAATAATTATTTACTAAAACTTTTTATACTACTATAATAAACAATACGGAGGATAATTATCTATGAATGAGCCTCAGAGTGAGGAAAGTATACTTAATACTGAAAAAAGCGGTCAAAAAGGAAAAACTCTATTTTCTGAATTAAGCCGTCTTTTTCGAGCAATTGGGCAGGTTGTCACAGAGCAAGCTAAGAGCGTTCCTTTAAAAGGCGTTCATGCCGTCTCTGTTCGTAGAAAGACAAAGGATCTGTTACAGGATGCTCAAAAGGCAGCGGATGGGCTCCAGCTCTTTAAAGATAAACTTACAGCTGAATTTGGAACAGCGGCCTCTGCTTTTATCTCCAAATCCATTGATCCCATGATCAAGAGTGCGCTGCGCATGATCGATGAGCTTTCTGATGAGCATGCTGATCCTTCTAGTATGTATGCAAAAGCAATTCAAAGCGCTCAGCTCTATTCTCAATTTAGTGATGAAGGGAAACTACGACGTAAAATTATTTCAGAGTCAATCAATGCAACACGCAAGGCAATTGAGAAAGATTGCCAAATTCTACGTAATTACCAGCATCATGCATTTCAAGAACTATCTTCTCCTGAATCTTCCGTAGTAAGTACTCTTGAGAAAAAGTTAGCGCCTATTTTTAATGAGTTTACATCTCTTGCAACGACATCTACTCAAACGAATGATTTACGTGAATTCTTTCTTTGGCAATCTGAGATTGATGAAAGGCGGACAACACTTACAGAGCTGGGTCTACTTTTTATTGATGTCGTTATTGCAAAGGTTGAAACGGTCAGCCAAGATGTACATGAGACAGAAGAAGAACAGTCACCCATCGATAGAGAGCTTACAGCGCTTCTCATCCTTGAGGAGCGAGCATTCAAACTCTTTCAGATTCTTGATCATACAAAAATCATCACTTCAGAGACGTTAACTGAAGTGAGCGTGCTACTAAGCGACCTTACAGTCGAAGTGCGAAGTTATGAGAATCGCAAAGATTTACAAGAAACAATCAAAAATATCTTACAGCACATAGCAAAAGTAGAATTCCTACTTTCAGCACATTCAAAAAATATCTAATTAACGCCGTTGATTTTTACTTTTTGGCGTTTTGGATTTTTGTTTCAAAGACTTAGGGGGTACTCCTAGCTTCAGCAGTTTAGAATTATTAGCTTTTGCCTGTGTATTCTTAGGTGCTTTTACAGGTGATTGAGGAATTGGTGGTGTCGTTGGTTGTATGGATGGCTCTTCTTTTGTCTCTTCGATTATTTCTATAAGTGGTAGTCGAGGTGGCTCTATGGTAATTTCTCGAAGGACAGGTCTTTGGTTTTCCTGCGGAGCTACATCTATAACTATTTGCGGTGAAGTAGTAGGTTCTGGTCGTTGCTGCGCGATTGGTTCTGCTACTGGTTGCGGGACTCTCACTTGGACAGCAGGCTCTGGGCTTTGCTGTTGCACTTGTGGACTTACGAGTGATTGACGAAGAGGGGGAGTGAGTGGGATGTTATTTCTGACACTGTAATTTGCAGCGCCTTCTCGATTAGAATTATCTCCTCTAGGCAAGTTGCTTAAAATACATTCAAATATGTGAGGAAGGAAGTAATTTGCTGGCAGGAGGATAGAAAAGAGTGTAGAAAGAGATGAGTCATTGTTGATAGCGTTAATTGTAATGCTTTCAAGTGCTCCTAAAGCAACGGCAGTGGCTAACTTAGCAATTTCTCTTACTGGCAAAGGTAGTTTATAGATTTGTTGAATTTTATTAATCTGGCTAAATAAAAAACTAGTAAGAGGAATACCTGCAAGAACAACGAGCATTCCTTCTAGTTCTTTGTTAGAAATATCATTTGGGTTAGACTGTTGAGGTACAGTAGAATTGGAAAGAGTGTATTGGATTATAGTATTCATAATTTTCTAGCGTTCCTTATTTAAAGAATTATTATTTTTTATAAAACTAGTATATCATGTTCGTGAATATATATCTATTTAATTAAACTTATTTATTTATGGTTACAGTAAGAAAAAGTAGCATTTACTAGCGGAAAACGCTTCTTTTAAGCTCGGGGATGTGAATCTGAATAGACTTTTCGCTTTAGTTTTGTTGAAACGTGGGTATAAATGGTCGTTGTGGCAAGCGATGAATGGCCTAGTAGATGCTGAATTGTTTTGAGATCCATTCCATTTTCTAGAAGATTTGTCGCAATGGTGTGGCGGATTGTATGTGGTGTGATATGGCCAGTTAGACCTGACTGCTTGAGGTAGCCTACAAAAGTTCTATCGATAGAACGTGTTGTGAGCCTTGTACCATGGCGATTTAAAAAAATAGCAGCTCCATCTTTTTCATGAAAATGGCGCATCGGGTGATGGAGATAGTTGGTAATCCAGGTCGCTGCATTCTGTGTGATCGGGATTAAGCGCTCCTTTTTTCCCTTACCGCGAACTTTTATTCGTAAGTTACTAGGATCAAAATCTTCACGATTCATAGCAGCAAGTTCACTGACACGAAGTCCTGAGCTATAAAAAAGCTCCATCATCGTGCGGTCTCGAAAGCCAAGAAGCTCCTCTACATCAGGCTGTGAGAAGAGAGTTTTGATTTGATCGTAGTTCAAAGTTCCTGGGATTTTACGGTCGAGCTTTGGAAGCTCAATATCATCCATTGGGTTTTTTTCGATGAGCTTTTCACGCATACAGTATTTGAATAGAGAGCGAAACGCTGAAAGGCGTCTTGCAATTGTACGCTTGTTTGTACTGTGATCAAAAAGCATCGCTACAAATTCGCGGATTGTCTTTCGATCGATACTTTTAAGTTCGGCTCCTTGAGGGAGAAATTCAAGAAGAGAGCGAAAATCGATAGAGTAGTTACGTAGTGTATGTTTGGATGCATCCTTCATGACGTGAAGATAGTTTAGATAGCTATCAATGGCCTCAGAGAGCATATTCAAGGTCTCGTATCCACTTTGCAGGACCCGTCATTATGGCAGTATTATCCATAATAGCAATGTCCAAAACTTCTTGGGAGCGCACTTTAAGTGAAATTGGAGAGGGTATTCCTGCTATTTTATGCAGTGCATAAGCTACAGCTGTAACTCCTGTTCCGCATGCAAGCGTCTCTCCCTCGACCCCACGTTCAAAAGTTCTGACTCTTCGGTTTTTTACATCAACAAAATTGACATTTGCATTTTTAAGATGTCGGAAATAACTTCCCTCTCCCTGGATATCAATACTATCCAGATCATCTACAAAAGTCACAAGGTGAGGCACCCCGGTGTCAAGATGGTGCATGATGCGTTTTGTGTTTGTCTCGGTATATTCTAGTTCAATGTTCCAGCCAAGCTCTTGCACATTTCCCATTTCTACCTGCACCTTACTTCCTACGATTGTAAGCTGGAGAGGACCTTTGAGTGTTTCAATGAGACACGATATGCAGGCGGGGTCAATTTTATCCACGATGAAACGCATCATACAACGAATGCCATTACCGCACATGGAGGTTTCATAGCCATCGTTATTGAAAAAGCGCATACGATAGGCAGCTATTAGGGAGCTGCGTACTAGAATGAGGCCGTCGACGCCTGCTTGAATGCAGATCGCTTTAATCAGCACCGAATCATTTTCTGGAAAGAGCTCTCGACGATCATCTAAAAGAATAAAATCGTTTCCACACCCAGAGTAGTGACTGACTAAAGCATTCATCAAATATTCTTTGTATTAGAGGTCTTTGTAGGAAGATACAATCTTATTGATAAGACCAAACTCTTTTGCTTCCTCAGCAGAGTACCAAGTATCTCGATCAATTGCTTTTTCAATGACATCGTAGGACTTGCCAGTTGCGGCAACATACATCTCAACAATCATTTTTTTTGTTTTGAGAATTTCTCTAGCTTGGATCTCAAGATCTGTAGCTTGGCCTTGGATAACGCCAGAGAGAGCCGGCTGGTGAATCATGACGCGCGATTTTGGAGTAGCAAAACATCTTCCTGGAGCTGCTGCAAGCATCAAAATGGAGGCCATAGAAGCTGCCATGCCAGTTACGAGTGTTGTGATTGGGGAGTTGATCATTTTTAGCTGATCCCAAATCGCAAAACCTGCATCTACAGAGCCGCCTGGGCTATTGATAACGAGAAGGATTGGCTTTCCTGAACTGTCATGTTCTAAAAACCATATTTTTTTAATAATGTCTTCAGCGAGAGCGTTATTGATACCATCACAGATAAAGAGACGGCGAGATTGGAGGAGTGACTGATCAATACGATCTTTAAGTCCGTTTGATGGTGAGCTGTCTTTTTCTTCTGTTGTTTTAGCTGGCATATGTATTCCTCTTAATATGTTGTAATTTTGCAATCTTGACAGCGAGTATTGTCAAATAATAATTTTAAACACAGCTGTTTTCGATTTTTCAACTCTTTTCTTAGTCTATAATTCTCATGCTTTAATTGCTACTATCAGCCTTCTGCCTTCTGCTTTTTTATTTTAGCTTTTATGAGGGAGCGAGTACCGTAGCTTGATCTACAACTTCAATCTCTGGATAGAGAGGGTAGTTGCTGAGAAGTTCTAGTACGGAGTCATTGAGTTTTTTCAGCGTATTGGGCGTAACTGTACACTGCGCTTTACTGACTCCGCCTTGTGGAGTTGCAGATGGTGTTGCATTGCTTAGACATTCGTGGATCATAGAGGCTATCATCTCCATGTCTTTGACTCCCATGCCAAGTGTTGTCAAAGCAGGTGTGCCAAGTCGTACTCCTGATGTATACCACGGGCCATTCTTATCAAATGGAATCGCATTGCGATTGCAGGTAATGTGTGCTTGACGCAGTGCAGTTTCCGCGTGACGGCCTGTTAAGCCAAATGGAGAGACGTCAATGATCACCATGTGGTTTTCTGTGAAATTGGTCACAAGTCTAAAGCCGAGCTTTTTCAAGGCTTCTGCAAG
>JAQGPK010000209.1 GCA_028293095.1 Chlamydiia bacterium
TGCGTGCAGATCACCCTTTTCCATTTTGGAGAGTTTGGCAGAGGCATTGATGTCAATAGAGCTACCAATGAGCGCCTCTACTTGCTTGCCCGCCTTTTTGGAACAGGTAAGACGTTTAAAAAGATCAATAGGTAGTTCTTGAATGTGACTTTCGATTTCAATTTCAGCATCCGCTGGCTGCAGCCCTTCTTTATTCCACAGATTTTGCGCTTTGCCTTGAATAACTATCTGTGAACCTTCTGTGCTCTTTAAAGAAAATGTGGCAAGCCTTGATCCTTTTTGCACTGTGCACATTCCATGAAGAGGTGAAATGACAGTAGAACCAAGTTCGATTTTGCTACTATCAAAAAGCGCCTCTACATCCAGATCATCGAAAGAAAAAGCAAGGGGCACCTCAAGCTTTGTGCAACTCAATTGCAGCTCTGCTGGAGTTTTCAACTCAAAACTTTTTTGCTGATCTTCTGAAACAAAGCCAAACAGGGTATTCAGAAGTTTAAATCGTGCTGGTGTGACTGTTGCCTGAAATGAAAAAGGCTTTTTATTTGCATAGGCGCAAATCTTTTGGTCTTTTATAGCAAGTGCTACTTGGCAGGAAAGATCTTTGGCTTGAAGGGTTGCCTCTATTCGATCTCGATTGTTAATAGTCCAATTTCCAGAAAGTGTTGCACCACCTTCTTGCTCATTAGCTAAAAACTCCAGTAGGTTTTTATTTTTGAGGTATTCAGCAATTGGCAAAAGAGGAAGGGCATTGATTGTACCTCTAGAGCGCATTCCTTGCTTATCACTTGTAACATCTGCTTGAATGACTACCTCTGGTCTCCCTTTTTGCTTCATCTCACACTGTGCCTTGAACTGCTCATCTTTTGCTACATACTCAAATGGCGCTGTGAGTAAATAGCTCCCAAAGAGATCCTCTACCGACAATGTACCTTGTGGATTTTTTGCCTTCGTATTCAAAACCAACCCAAATCTCAAAGGTTTTGGCAACTTGATAGAGTTTACTGTCACAAAAGTGCGTAGCTCAGATGATTCTTCGCTCGGAAGCTCGCTCTTTAAAGAAAGAAATACTTCCTTACCCACTTGACTTGCAAGTGTATCATCAAAGGTAATTTTCAGATCTGCAGTTGCAACGCAAGGCTGCTTTTCAAAAAGATGCTCGAGTTGACTCTTAAGCTGGAGGATAACTGCACTCCCGCTTGCTGTATCCTTAAGATGACAGGAATCTACTGTGAGTGCAATCGCCTCCGGACGCACGATAACCTGTATAGGAATGATCTGCATAAGGTTAAGTGAATGAAGTTGTGGCGCTACCTTTTTGAGCTTTTCAAATACTTCAGGCGTTATCTTCCAATGGATACTACCAGGTGCACCCGGCGCTACTTTCATGACTGAATCGTTCACATCAGCTGCAACATTTGCCTGTAGTTGCGCGCTTTGAATCGTTGCCTTTACCTGCATAAGAGGTCCATCAACTGCGGTTTGAATAGCGACATCTAATGTTGGACCAATGGCAGCGCGAGCAATCCCTTGCAGTTTTGGTTCTTTCAAAGAGATAAACGTATCGATACAATCAACTGGGATATGGGATAAGTTACAAGTTGCCTGAAGGTATGTCGTCGCTGCTTTTTCGTAGTTTTTAGCATGTGCCTGTATATCAATTTTTCCAATTTGTTTTCCGTTAATGATATCAGCATTTACTACCGCTTTTGCATCCTCAAAGCCTTTTATCTTTATTTTACATGAGATATTTTCAACACGCATCTCATCTACTTTTTCTTTTGTAATAGTCACTGAACCATTTTCTACGGAGATATCTGCAAAAAGAGGAGCAAAAGGTGCGGATTTTGAAAGGGTTTCAACGTTTGAGGAATGAGAAGACGAATGTTCTTTAGTAGGCTCTTTTTTTGATTCTGAAAAGATACGCTCAACCGAATATTTGCCATTTTCTTCTATTAAGGTGCAGCGAGGATTTTGTACAACAAGCTTTCCAATTGCAAGAGGGGAGGTAATGATTTTAGTCAGAGACTCTTCAAGAGTAATGTTTTTTACTGCAACAACGACTCTTCCTTCCGGATCTTTAAGATCTAAATTATGTACCTGAACGCCTGTTGTCCAGCCTATATCGAGCCCTGCGAGTGCAATTTTCCCTGGAATGCGCTTATTGACCATTCTAATGAGGTATTGATGAACAGTTGGCTGAGAAACAATAGTAGGCAGAATGAGCGCTACCAGAAGTACACAAAGCACAAGATAGGCAAAAATTTTTATTATACGCTTCATTGGAATCTCCTCATTTCAGAAAAAGAATAACTATAAAGGATTTGTCCTGAAATGTAAAGAAACAGCAGGCCGTACAGTCCATTTATAACGAATAAATATAAAAAGTTACTATTAATTTCAATTAATAGTAATTAAACACTTTTTTGTTTTATTTCTAGATTAGGTAAAACTATTGCATCTTCTGATCCTTGTAGCGCATGCGAGCAACTTTCCTCCAGTTTCCCACATGTTACGAGCAGCACTTGACAATGACTACTAAGCGTAGATATAGCTTGTGACACCTCATGCTCCTTTTGACTCACACTTTGTTGCCGTGCAGGCAAGCGTAGTACAGATGAGAGTACATTATAGACAAATTCGGATGAACTCTCAGCGTGACTTTCCCTGATATATTCATCTACTGAGCGAAGAGAGCGATAAATGGTTTCAAGTAACTGTTTTAGACAACGAACTGCAAGAAGTTGGTTCTGGATTTCCTCTCCTTTACGTACTTGTTGCTGCATCTTTTTTTGAATCATTTCGAGAGTTCCATCCATTTTTTCTACGAACTCACGAGCTGCTCTAATTTTTTTACCAATCTCTTCTATCTCGCCTTTTTTTACATGATCTGCAAAGAGAGCAGGGGTATTCTCAGTAAATAATTTGATTACCTCAGGACTCAATTCTTCTTTTTTAGCAGGATTGAGAAGATAGTCTAACTGTAAAGATTGCAAGGATGCTATAAGTTGACTTAGGAAAGATGAGGCCAGGTTTCTCTCCTGTTCTTTACGCGCCTCTACTTTCAGAGCCATAACCTGCTTAATATTCTTACAGGTACTATCAATTTTTTTACAGGTTGTTGCAAGCTCTTGAGCAACTATATAAAGAGCCTCTTCTTCTTTAGTAAACTTCTTTACAGTAACTGGGCGTGAAAAAG
>JAQGPK010000032.1 GCA_028293095.1 Chlamydiia bacterium
TTAAAACCTTATACGTTTCACCAGAGACCGTCCTGTATTAACTGTTATCCATTCTTTGAGAACTACGTATATCATCTACAATCACACAAAACACTTTACAATTAGTAATCTATTATTTACTATATTAGTAGTATTATTTACTAAATTAAATTACAATATCATTAACATCTTCGGCTTCTCTTATCTTAGAAAGACATAGCGCGCCGACCGATTCAAAAGGAAACTACATGTCATTCGAGACACTTGATCTATCAGCCGAACTGCTTAAAGCAATTAACGAGCAAGGGTATAGCAAACCAACCCCTATTCAAGAGCAAGCCATCCCTATTATCCTCACCGGCTGCGATCTTTTAGGCGGCGCTCAAACAGGTACCGGAAAAACAGCAGGCTTCACCCTCCCCTTACTAGAACGGTTAAAGCGGAAGGCGAAAAATTCTGGTGAGCGCCATGTTCGCGCTCTTATTCTTACACCAACACGCGAGCTTGCAGCTCAAGTAGGCGAAAGCGTTGCAACTTACGGCAAGTACCTCCCATTCAAGTCGACCGTCATTTTTGGTGGTGTCAATATCAACTCCCAAATCCGCAGTTTACGAAATGGAGTCGATATTATTATTGCAACTCCAGGCAGACTTTTGGATCACGTCTCCCAAGGTACGGTTGATCTCAGACATGTTGAAATACTTGTCCTTGATGAGGCTGACCGCATGCTAGACATGGGCTTTATCCATGATATTAAAAAAATTCTTGCAATTCTTCCCAAGAATCGTCAAAACCTTCTTTTCTCAGCCACTTTCTCTCCAGAAATTAAAACTTTGGCCAATGGATTGCTCCACTCGCCAAAAACTGTAGAAGTTGTGCGCCACAATACAGCTGCAGAAAGTGTATCACAGCTAGTATACCCGGTAGATAGCAAGCGTAAACGCTTTCTACTCTCGCATCTTATCGGATCAGAAAACTGGAAGCAAGTGCTCGTCTTCACAAGAACCAAACATGGCGCTAATCGCCTCTCTGAGCAGCTTGCAATTGATGGCATTACAGCCGCTGCAATTCATGGAAATAAAAGCCAATCCGCCCGTACAAAGGCCCTTGAGGATTTCAAACAAGGCGTTGTTCGAGTCCTTGTAGCTACTGATATCGCCGCGCGTGGAATTGACATTGACCAACTGCCTCGCGTTGTAAACTTTGAGCTTCCAAATGTAGCTGAAGATTACGTGCACCGCATTGGCCGTACTGGCCGTGCTGGCAATGAAGGGAAGGCCATTTCTCTTGTCTGTATCGACGAACATAAACTACTTAAAGACATTGAACGCCTTTTAAAGCGTTCTATTCCCTCGGCTATTGTTCCAGGCTACGAGCCAGACCCAACAATCAAAGCAGAGCCTATTCCTAATGGACGTATGCAATCCGGAGGACCAAGAAGTAACTTTAATACTAGGTCATCAACAGGCAGGCCACAAAGTAGCCGCAGCTCTTATGGCCGCCCGTCAAATGCAAGAAGGTAAAGATATTGCTAAAGATGCCAGGTAACAAATGTCCCTGGCATCCTTCCAATGGCCCTTCCTTTTCTAACCGAATAGTTTTTTAGAATTTCTCGTAATGAAAAGCTTTGCCATTAGAATGTAGCTCTTTTTGGAAGAAGAGAAGCCCTGTTTTTCGCTCTTCTTTTTAAACTGCTCACTAAGTATTGGATACAGGTTTTCAAAAAGAGTTTTATTGATTGTTGAAAATGAATCGCCGAGAGATAAAACCTCCAATCCCAGTCCCATTTCTCCCTCTTTACCTATTTGAGATGAAACTTCCTTGATTAATGCTTGTGTAGTAGCACTCTGCATTAACTGAGCAAGATCTTTTGCTACACGCATAGACTCTTTTCCTGTAAAAGCCCCTGATTCCTTGAAAATTTTTGTGTATGACTGCTGCAAACTTTCATCGGTATCTGAGCTTGAGCTAGAAGAACTTGAGCTAGAAGAAGCGCGACTGAAGACCGCAGCTTCCTTTTTCTGCTCTGCATTTTTTGATTTAGATACTCCTTTTTGCTCACTTGACACCGATGTGGAGGCGCTCTTTTTAAAACACCATTTAAAGAAGAACTCTACATGAGCCAAAAGGAGCAGTTGTATAAGAGCCACACATTGGGCCTCGCTCATCTTATTTGTTGAATGTCTGAATACATCAGTACTTACAACACGTGCAAATTTTTTGATCGCTGCTTGTTCTTCTGCTGTAAAACATGCAAGCATAGAAGCTGTATTTTGATACCCGATCGGTTTATTTGCATATATATCCGGAGCTAGCCTGTTAAATTCTAAATTACCTTTTGGATTAGTAACCACGTCATCAAAAAAATGCAGAAAACATTCAGCCTCTTCTTCTGTAAGTCCTGATTTTATAAAATAATCCCGAGTTTGCTTATAGGATTTAACATCCTCTTCTTGAATTATATCTTTCTTTTTAAGCTCTCTAGAGGCCTCAATTTGCGAAGCGGTTCTCATCCCAGGCCTGGCAGTAAGCTGTTCTTCCAGTGGAAGACTCGATGAAGATGCCGAAGATGCCGCCTGACTTGGCAAACTCTCTGATTGAAGCTTCCTAGGAGTCTCAATTGGCTCAGTTTGCGAAGGGCGCTTTATCCCAAGCATCGTAGCAAGCTGTTCTTCCAATGAAAGACTCGATGAAGATGCCGCCTGACTTGACAGGATCTCTGATTGAGGCTTCCTAGGAGTCTCAATTGTCTCAGTTTGCAAAGGGCGCTTTATCCCAAGCATCACAGCAAGCTGTTCTTCCAGTGAAAGACTCGATGAAGATGCCGCCTGACTTGACAAGCTCTCTGGCTGAGGGGTATACAAGGTGCTCGATTGTACTTTCTTTTTTGGCGGTTCTTTTGAATTATCTATTCTACTAGTTGAAAATGAAGAAATTGGTTGCATAGCACTACCTTTAGTAAAAATTAATTATTTGACATAACAGACTTTGTACGTTCATGCAGTATGAAGAATGAACCTATTATTTCGTACTCTTTCTCATAGCAGACCACCTTTTATAGAGCATTTCTGAGTTTTCAAAAAGTGCAGTAATAATTCCTCTACCACTTTCAATTCTCACAAAATTAAAAACTATTTTATATATATTTATTTAATTTTAATTATACAAATAATTATATAATCTGTTATTATTTAATTAATTTATAACTATATAATCAGGAAACCATGAACCCAGTACATTCAAAAGAGTGCAGATCGACAGAAGATCAGCGGAAAGTAAAACCTAAAGTGCGCCTTAATCCTTTCTTCACAAAGAACTCTTCTTTAATACATGTGAGCGCAAAAACTCGTCACCCAAACCTAGAAAAATTATCAATTGTACCTTTAATGCGCATTGCAGAATTTCTGATTGATAATAGTGAATATATTTCTCTTAAAGATGCTCGAAGTTTTTTCCAAACATCACGATTTTTTCGACAGCTACAAAGGGACTACCTCAATACAAGAACTCCTGCGCAAAAAGCGGCTATCGCCAACAGTCTATTTTCTTGTTCAAAAATTGATCAAAAACAGAAGAGGCTCCCTGAAAAAGGAGGCGAGTTATTTACCATCCTCCCTCAATCCCTTCAAGCACTTGTCCCACACGCCTCCGCTCTTGATTATTCTTCAACTCAAGAAGATTCTTTATCACAAAAATTCCGCCAATTGTTTGTCCACTCCGCACCATTTTCTCTTACAAAAAATTTAGCATATTTTTCAAAAGTACAAACCCTTAATATCTTGAATGTCGCCCTAGATCCAAAAGATATTGCGCAACTGCCCTCTTTACCACATCTACACACGCTCTCCATTGATTGCGCCTATATTGGCAATAGTGAACTTCCCTCAAAATTTCCCTCACTCAAACATATGATTACCTGTAGAACTGAAGATTCCTCCACTCATCCTCTTACACGCCCCAAGCTCCTCAAACTCGTACAGCAGTATCCAAAGCTAAAAACACTCATCCTTCCTCCAACTCAAGCTAACGATCGATATCTTCAGACAGTTTCTCGCCTTTCTCAATTGGAAATTTTGACATGGCGTGCACCTCAATGTACTGACAGTGGAATACGCGCGCTTAAAACACTCCAAAATCTCAAAGCCCTTCTCATAGAAGCCCAAATCACATTATTAGGTGTATTCTCTCTTTCTACCCTCAGCAATTTAGAAATACTTATAGTAAATAATGTAGTGAGCTACCATCTTCTTGATGACAAATTTTTTCAAGACATTGAACAGCTTACAAACCTAAAAATGCTCGCAATTAAAGGCGGCAACTTCTCATCTGCAATCATCAAATCACTGAAGAAGCTTCCGAATTTAAAATTTTTATATATAATCACACATGAATTCGATCTAGAAATATCAGCTGAAGAAATAGAACTATTTAAACAGCAGCTGATAAAAGAGCTTCCTCATATCCAAATATCTCTCAATGAGAAAGGCACACACGCCCTCATCTATCAACACTTTAATACCTATGTGAAAGCCTATCTCAGAGCGCAAATGGATCCGGAGGAGCTAGACACTTCTACAGAATAGCTGGCACAGCATCTTTTATGAACGCTTTCAAATCTTGTAGTGTAACAGGCTGGCCAGTCTTTACATTTTTAGAAGTAAAGCGACCTGATTCACACTGACTTGTATGATCCATATAATGCATTTCCTGACTCTTCCATTTTCCGAAAACCCAAGAAGGTGGCGTATATTTTATTAACGTGATCTCTTGCCAATTTTCGCAAGTAGCATGCGGAGGAGTCACAATCGCAACGTATGGTAGTTGAGTATGTGTCTCAGAACGAGGAAAGGTTTGATCCTTCAAGGCAGTTTGATCTGGACACAAGGCACCTTTAACTAGTGTATAGATCTCTTTTTTTGCTTTTACATTTTCAAGCTCATCAAGATACACTCCCAACCCCTTAGTCTCAAATGCATCATAGATCGTTTTTTTTGTCATTCCCTCTTGGGTCGTAAAGGATGCCACTACAAACGCTTTATCCGGATGTGCATTAAACGCATTTAAAATTATAGATCCACCTTTCCAAAAGCATTCGTAATGAAATACCTTCCCATCTGTATGTCGCCGATAGGAAAAAGTGAGAACGCCATCCTCTATTCCATAAAATAGCTGATTCCAGACAATACAGGCATCTCGATTTTCTGCTTTTAGAAGATGTATTTCGACCTCTTCACAATTGGATATCCCTTGCGCTTTACTCTTAGCCGCAAAAAACTGCATAAATCTTTCAATATCATCTTGGAGGCGTTTTTGAAGAAGTTCAATACTCGAAAGGCATTCATTCAAGGAGAGCGCAACGGGATAGCTATTTTCAAAGTTCTGCACGGTTAAAAAACAATCGCTCTTTCCCAAAATAAGCCCATCTTCTCGAACCGTAAACTCTTTTGTTGCCCTCTCTCCTTGCAAAACCACTGTAAGTGTATCAGTTGCTACCTGATTCACAACAAAGAGGCACCGTTTAGGCTCTTTTTTCTTTAATAAATTCAACCACTCGCTTGCTTCGCGAACCGTTTTTGGCATCTTTTCTAAAGCATACTTTTTGCTGATTTCACGTAACATCGCCATTTGAAGAGAGAACACAGGAACTCCAGGAGAGACACACTCCATGAGCTCCTCAATCGTCTTCACCTCTTTACGACTCTCTACAAGTGCTATGTTTTGCGATGCAGTGATTCGGACCTTCAGAAGAGTTGGTTCTTGAAGAGATGCATCCTTGACTGCTTTTACGGTGATCAATGTAAACTCATGGTCACTCGTTGTCGGAACAATTATAGAAATTCCCTCTGCCTCTTTCCCCAACCTCTTAATAGCCTCTTTAACTTTATCTTGTGCGTCCTTTTCAGGTGTTGCAAAAAAAATCATGCGGCCATCTTTAAAGAGGAATTTTTTCGTCATCAGAAGACGATCCTCTTGTTTCTGTATAGCTATACGTAATGGCTCTACATCTAACTTATCACTTGCTCTGTAGAGATTCATAAGCCGTGGGATAGAAAATAAAGATGCCGTGACAATCCCACTTGACTGCCAATTTTTTCCTTCGATCCTCTTATCAATCGCCTCTAGTGTTTGCACGCTTTCTCTGAGAGTAAAAAGATCGTGTGCCGCCACGATACTTTCTGCAAGCAGTCCCCGCGCTATAGAGGCGATCGTTTGATTTACTCTTTCTACATCGCTAGTTTCTATCGGCTGAATAGAGTGTAAAAGTTGGTTGAGGCCTGCCTCCACTTCATGGCATTTAGCGATATAAGGGAGAGTTGAAGGAAAAGGTACCATAGAGAGATCCATTCATAATATTTTAAAGATAAAACGGTACCTTTTTATAGTCATCTTGTGAACAGATGAATGGCTAAGATAGTCATACGAACAGCCAAACACCCAATAGCACATCCAGGCATACACGTCATCAGGGTATCTTGTGTAAAAGATTCTTTAACGAGTATGGTATACAGGGCGGTAGTCAGCACAGTGATCAACCCGGTGAGTGCAAGCTCATGAAGCACATATTTCTCACCACTCTCTCCCTTTTTATGAGTAAATATATTTTTCAACACATTTTCCTTAACCATGATGCCATGGATAAGAGTGCTTACTCCAAACGCAATTCCAAATGGTGTTCTTTGAATTGAGTATCTCCCCCAGCGGATAATGGGTACCATCAGTGTAGCAACTGAGCCAGATATACAACTTCCCGCCACAATCTCTTCTAAAGTCAAACGCCCCATAACACTACCTTTTTATTTCATCATTGTAAAAATCAATGAGCAATCTATTCTTTTTGAAGATTTTTCGCAATTAAAAGAGAGCAGTCTAATTACTAAACCTATTATTAAAAACTGTAGACCAACACTCTAAAAAGATATCAAGACGTTTTTGCAATGCATCTTTCGACCTTCGGTGCAAAGCAAGCACACGGTACTGTGAAGAAGGTGGCTGCCACGAAACTGGATGCAAATTTGATTGTACGGCCAGAAAGTCGGGGAGAAACCCAATTTCAGAGGATCGCATACAGATATCTGCAATCAATGACCAGCTAGGAAGGCGTGCTTTGATCGCAAGTGGCTCGCCATACATTTGCTGCCAGCGCTGCTGCAAAGCCAGAACTTCAATTTGATCCTCAGGTAATAAGACTGGACTTGATCGAACCCTCTTTTTCGCAGAATAGAGCTGAAAGGATCCTTGGCCTATTTCAGTCGCATGCACCCCCTCCCAAGGGGCGTTATCTAGCACAAGTGCAACATCTGCCTCATTTCGCAATACTGCACCATACGCTCGATCTGGACGCATCAGCACAAGTTCAATCGGCTCGATTGGTAAAACAACTGGAATACTCACACGAGCGATTGCGTGAGTCGTTGCGATCCGAATCGGTGTTGGCTCGTATGTCGTGACATTTTCTCGAAGGCTGCGAACCCAACTCTCAACACGCGGCAAAAGATATTCACCTTCATTTGTAAGCCCAAACTGACGTCTTTCATGTGTACAAAGAACAAGTCCAAAAGATGCTTCAACACGCAAAATTGCAGTACTTGCAGCCGACTGGCTCAGGTGATGGAGAGCTGCAGCTTTCCCTAAATTTTTTAAGTGAGCTGCCGTGATAAAAAGATCTAAATCGGCAATACGTAAATCGCGAAGTGAATCACCCTTACTTTTCATATCATTCTCTCACTATTAAATCGATATTTTCGATTTACAAATTCAATTATATCGAGAATACAGAAATAAGCCAAATAAATTATATTGGAGTTTAAAAATGAGGTAAATTTTATGAATAACAATGATCGAATAATTACGTTTTTTCAAACAGTGTGTCGCTTTAATTTTGGCGACTTTGAAAAAGAAGAATTTAAGAAATTTTTACGAATGGGCTCTATTTTCGCGCTCGTCATAGGCATTTACTGGACACTCCGTCCTTTAAAAGATGCAATTTTCATCCAACTTGTCGATCAATATTCCTTACCCTATGCCAAAACCCTCTCCGTTCTCGCACTTCTACCACTTGTCATGCTGTACACAAAACTCTTAGAGAAAACCTCTCGAGAAAAAATGCTCCATCTTTTACCAGCCTTTTATGGCACTACAATTTTAGGCTTTGCAGCGCTTCTTTTTCTGATCCAAGGATCCCCCGATCATCTAGCTTCAAAATCTACTCTTTTTTTGATAGGAACAAAAGCACTAGGATATCTCTGGTACCTTTTTGTAGAAAGTTTTGGCTCCTTAGT
>JAQGPK010000042.1 GCA_028293095.1 Chlamydiia bacterium
AGTATGCCAAATGGAACCGGTACAATTTTTTTGAGGATCTAACGGGATTTCAACCAAACTAGAGGGGTCCTTAGAGGATGCAAGGCAAAGAGATGTTACTGGATTTTGAGAAAAGACAGCAAAATTCCAGCCCCCATCAATTTTGGTAGCGCCTAATGGGTATGGAAGGCTAGTTCCTTGTTCAGTATAGCAAGAGCTCATGATTACCTGTACAGTCGCTAAAAACTGCAGCTTGTTTAAATATTTATTTTAACTCAAGGAAAATAGGAGGCAGGCTTGATCACAAAATATAAAAGCTATTTTGCTTCAGGTTCCAGTGTTACGTTAACTACTTTTGATGAATTGTTTATAGGAGCACTTAGCTCTCTGAAATGGCAATGCAAAGCTTCTTAGCCAGGAGTGCATGATAGAGCAGTCCCTTAGATCCCATACCAGTTAAGCACCAAGCCTTTTCAGAAAGCTGTACAATCGCAGGCAGACGATTTCTTGTACAAGCCCTTACTCCTGCTCTACAAGAAAGTAGCGGTAGCTGGCTATAGATGGGGGAAAAGGCAGTCAACTTCTGGCGGATTTCTCTTTCAGCCTTTTCAGGCTCTGGATCAAGCGTTATAAAATCACGTTCAAAGGTAGCACCTGCAAAGCAAGATCTACTATTTTCTGACATTGTAAGATAGGCCATTGCATTCAAAGCAAAGGGGAGTGGAGGGCGTTCTTCTAAATCAAGTTCTAAGATTTGCCCTTTCAAAAATGTTAAAGGAATTGTTTTCGTCTCTTTAATGTGAGATGCACCAATTGTTACAACAGCGCGATCATATCTTTGTAGCTCCTCAAGAGAGGTAATCTCTTGAATTACAAGCTGTGCTCCAAGTGTAACGCACGCTTTCCAAAGCCCTTGTAAATACTCTTTACAGTTAACAGTAAAACCCGACTGAATGAAAAGGGCTGGTGTTCTGAGTAGGAGAGGAGCTCTCTCTTGCACTTTTTCTTCGCTCCACCATTCGGTATCAGGATAGTGCTCTGAAAGGGATAAAAATTCTTGGCGTAATTCCTCAGTAATGCAGGGTCTTAAAATTCCAGCTTTTGGACTGTAGTTTGCAACTTTGAGTAGTTTGAGTGTTTCTTCGATTCCTTCACGGCCTTGCCAAGAAAGAGCGGCTTTTGCTGGCATAAAAGGGTGAATGAGGCCTGCAGCAATCCCTGATGCGCCGGCGCCAATACCTCCTCGATCAAAGAGAGTTACTTGATGGCCCAGATTGAGAAGATTCCAGCAGGTCGAGAGCCCTGAAAAACCAGCCCCTATAATTGCGATGTTCACAGGAATTCATCCTTCCGTTAAGGTAATATCAACTCTTTCGATTTATTATAGGGTAAAATCGTGGCTGATGGAAGCTTACTTTTTCTTGGAACTGGTGCCTCATCCGGCATTCCGGTCATTGGATGCACATGTGTAGTCTGCACTTCGTCAAATCCGAAAGATCGAAGACTCCGAACTTCGGCACTTATCAAATACAATGGGAAAAATTTTTTAATTGATGCAGGGCCAGATATTCGTAGACAAGCGCTTCAGCATCAAATCAATACAATTGATGGTCTTTTTATTACCCATCCACACTATGATCATGTGGGAGGGCTAGAGGAGCTCCGCGTTTATAATTTTATTCAAAAATCAGCTATTCATTGCATGCTGCATACTGAGAGTTTAGAAGAAGTTAAGAAATTATTTTATTATCTTTTTTCTCCATCCATTGAGGGCCAGAATCACACCTCGCAATTTGACTTTATTCCAGTTACTAATCAAACTGGAGAGTGCAATTTTGAGGGACTACAGGTACGCTACTTTTGTTATGTGCAAGGCAATGCAAAGGTATTAGGACTTCGTATTGGTGATTTGGCCTATTTTACAGACATAAAAAGTTATACAGATGAGATTTTTGAATTTGTAAAAGGTGTCAAAACGCTTGTTGTCTCTGCTCTTGGTTTTACTCCTTCTCGTGTTCATTTGACTGTTGAAGAAGCGGTTGCTTTTGCAGAGCGGTCAGGTGCTGAAAAGAGTTATTTTATTCACCTAGCTCATGAAATTGAGCATAATTATGTAGAGTCTCTCTTGCCTCAAGGGATGCATCTCGCATATGATGGATTAGAAATTCCACTAAGGATTAATGATGACAACTGAAGAACAAATTTCGAAAGAGCATCCTCAAGATATATTATTAGATGCATCAAGACTTACTTGGTTTGATAAAAAACGCTTTTCTAATATGCCAGCACTTCTTGTTGGAGTCTACAAAGGTGGTTCAGACACTCGTTTGCAATGTCTTGAGTATTTACAAGAGCTGCGGCTTTTATGTGACACACATGAAATTCAAACTGTTGATCAAATTGCCCTTTCCATGCGCACCTACTCTTCTGCAAATTTTTTAAGTACCGGGAAGCTAGAAGAAGTCAGGCGTACAATGGATGCGCTGGGTGCAAAACTTGTAGTATTTGATGATGAAATCACACCCGCACAACAGCGTAACTTAGAAAGCGTCTTGCGCGTGCCTGTGATTGACCGAGCCGAAGTGATTCTCTGCGTATTTGCCGATCGTGCAAAAACGAAAGAGGCCAAATTACAGGTGGAGCTTGCCCAAGTAAAGTACATAGCTCCTCGCTTAAAAAGAATGTGGACACACCTTTCAAGACAATCGGGTGGTGGTGGAGGCTCCTCTGGGGGCGGCTATTTGAAAGGCGTTGGCGAGAAGCAAATCGAAATTGACCGTCGTTTATTAAAGAACAAAATTGATCGATTGAACCAGCTTATTCGCGAAGTAAAAAACTCACGCGCAACGCAACGAAGCTTGCGAGAGAGAAGCGAAATTCCCGTCTTTGCAATTGTTGGCTATACAAACGCTGGTAAATCCACACTGATGAAGCAGCTCACCTTAGCAGATGTCTTTATTGAAGATAAGCTCTTTGCAACGCTTGACACAACCACACGAAAATTTCAACTCCCTGGAAATAAGCAAGAACTTCTTTTAATTGATACCGTAGGGTTCATTCGTAAGCTTCCGCACCTTCTTGTCATGGCGTTTCGCAGCACACTCGAAGAAGCTGTCCAAACAGATGTGCTCATTCATGTAATCGATGCAAGCCATCCTATGGCGCTCGAGCAAGCTGCGACAACTCTCGAAGTTCTTAAAGAGCTTCATGCTGGTGATAAACCTGTTATCACGGTGCTTAATAAGATGGATCGCTTGAAGAGCGATGAGGTAACGCCTCAACAAAATGAGGTGTATCAAAAATTGCGTCTTGCCTATCCTCGTGTTATTGAAGTATCTGCAGTCGCAGGTGAGGGAATGGATGCGCTTTTTGAAGAGATCAAGTATGTGCTTCAAAAAAGGCGACATATCGTCAACTTACGCATTCCTCAAAGCGAGTACCAGATGGTATCAGAGGCTATTCGTCAAGGAAAAATCATCAGTCAAGAGTATATTGATAATGATGTGTTGATTGAGGTAGATCTTCCTGTAACTGTAGCGTATCGATTTGACGCCTATAAAGTTTAATAAAAGGGCCAAAAATGCTGTTTTCAGTTCTATATGAGATCTTCTTTATACTTGTCTTTTTGTTTTTTCTTCCAAAGACAATCTATCAGGCAATTTTCAAGAAAAAATATCGCCAAAGTTTTTTTAAACGGTTAGGCTTTCAATTTCCAAAAGTTTCTCGAAAAGGAGAGGGCCCTATTATTTGGGTGCATGCAGTCTCTGTTGGTGAGGCTCAAGCCATTGCAAGTTTTGTTGAGAGATTGAAAAAAGAAATTAATGATGCAACTATTGTTATCTCCAGTGCTTCAGAAACTGGCCATGAGGCAGCTAAAAGGATCCTTCCATTTGCAGACTATCATGTCTATCTTCCCTTCGATTTTTGGCTTTCTGTAAACTATGTATTTAAACAATGCTCTCCAGATATCGTCATTCTTTCTGAGACTGACTTCTGGTGGCGTTTTTTACAAATGGCAAAGAAAGAAGGGGCTGTTACACTTCTTGCGAGCGGAAAGATATCAGAGGCCTCGTATACAGTATTTAAGCGCTTTCGCTTTTTCTCTCGAAAGCTCTTTTCATTACTTGACTTCTTGTGCGTACAAAGTGAGGTATACAAAGAGAAATTTATTGATTTAGGAGTCTCTTCAGCAAAGATTCTGGTAACTGGGAATATTAAAGGCGATACTCATTTTCAATCACTCACGTCAGAAGAAAAAGCCCATTTGAGACAAAAATTTGGATTTGCTGACGATGATTTTATTCTTGTCGTAGGCTCAAGCCATGATCCCGAAGAAAGGCTGATTATAAATCAACTAAGCGCACTCTTTGAAACAATACCAAAACTTAAACTTATGCTTGTTCCGCGCCATCCTGAGCGCTTTTCTGAGGTAAAGGCTTTAGTTGCAGAGTTAGGATACCCTTATACTTGCTGGAGCTCATCCTCTTTCGATAATAGCCCACGTAGTGTTGTAGTGGATACCATGGGTGTACTCATCAAGTGCTATCAAATTGCAGATCTTGCCATTGTTGCAGGTAGTTTTACTGATAGGGTTGGCGGTCACAATATTTTAGAGCCTTGCTATTTTGGAATTCCTACACTGTGCGGCCCCTTTATGTATAAACAAAAATCACTTCTAGATTTCGCTATAGAAGGGAAAGCTGTTGTCCAAACTGACATAAAAGATCTTCAAGTTATCGTGAAAGAATTGATCGAAAGTAAAGAAAAAAGGCAAACACTCTCTCGTAATGGCCTCTCTCTTTTAACGACGATTCGAGGATCAGTTGATAAGACAGTGGCTGTGGTACAAGAACTTACGCCGCAGTATTTCTCATTACATATTAAATCTTGTGTTAAATAAGATGTTTCGAGTACAATTTTGGCCAACCTATCGCGGGGTGGAGCAGGGGTTAGCTCGTTGGGCTCATAACCCAAAGGCCGGAGGTTCGAATCCTTCCCCCGCTATTTTTAACCTGAGATAAAACTCAGGTTTTTTTTATGCAGCGGTATAGCTCAGTCGGTAGAGCAACGGAATCATAATCCGTTTGTCGTTGGTTCGAGTCCGACTACCGCTAATTCCTTCAAATACATCCAAAATACTCTTAATCCATTTCTTTTCTATCTTACTATCAAAGCACTAAAGTATTTAAATCTAGGCGATAAAAAGTAGTAGCACTTTCCTGTTACCTTGGTTATAGTTCTCACATAGTTAGTTAAATAATTCAGCCTCTTTTAAATCTAGGATAAAGCAATGACTGTAGCGCCTCTTTCTGACCGTTTATTTATGATACTTCGTGAGCTTCCGGAATATTTTTCCACTGCATATAAACTGCGATTTAGAAATGCTGATAGCAAGTTGAATACAACAATTTTTGTTATTTTTAAACGCTGCGTACTTTTAATTTATGAGCTTATTAGCTACAGGCCAACACTTGAAAATTTTCAACGAAATAGTGTAAGACTCGATCTCGACTTTGCTGCACTTAATGAGACCATTAAGGATAATGATAAACCAATTTGTGCCTATTTTGTTAGTTCAGAAGATAGTAATGGAGCCATTTTAGGAGATCCCGTCTACTACTACCATCACTACAAAATCAACAATTTTCAAAAACAGTATGCGGTTGCTGCAAAAGTTGTTCGATCGATGCTAGAGCTCTTTGATTCATTAAAGACTTTGAAAGAACGGTATCCTAATCGTGAGATCAAAGTAGTAGATATTGTTTCGCATGGTGCGCCTGAAATTTTGGGGATAGGTCGCTTTGGTTATCCGAGCGAAGCTGTAGTATCTCATGGATTTAAAGAGTGTGCAAAAGATGCGACGATTATCCTCGATGCCTGCTCGTCTGGTAAAGGAGCAAATTCTATTGCTCAGAAAATTGCTGAAAACAATCCAGGTAAAACTGTACTGGCACCAGGAGCTCCTCTTTTCTTTTCTAAACCTATTATCAAAGTACAAGAACAAAAAGCTACTATAGAGCATCTTGTACATGGCTTTGCAATTATAGATGCCTATACTGCGAAAAAGTTTCACGTCGATTTAACTTTTATTCCAAAGCCCTCATATAGGAAAATACAATTTCGAGTACTTGCAAGTAGCTAATTATTAATAGATCCAGCCATTAAAAGCGGGCGAAACCTTTACGGCTGGCTTAGGTTTTGGGAAAGCACTGTCTTTACGTGTAGTAGTCTTACTACTCACTTGAGAGGATGTATTAGAATCTGGCTTTGGTCTCTCTTTTTGAGCGGTGATTACCTGTAAGTTTGGCTTTAAACGCAGTAATTCTTCTTTTGTAGCCTGTAACTTAGGACAGTTGATAATCTTGAGCCAACGAAGCATTGGTAGCTGATGGAGGTACAGGACGCTACTTTGGTCTATTTTACTACATCCAGTAAGGTTTAAATAGGTTATTTTTTTAAGTGTAAGTAAATAACCAATACTATTTGAAGTAAGTTGAAAACAGTACTTCACTGAAAGCGCAACAAGTTCTGTAACTACTTTCAAATGGGCAATACCATCATCTGTAATACCTGAATTTCCTGTAAGATCAAGTGCT